>DASTZZ010000110.1 GCA_035764005.1 Terriglobales bacterium | reverse complement strand
CCGGGCGGAACACTCGTCACCTGCGGCGCGACCACCGGGCCTGAGGCGAAGTTTGATCTTCGCGTGCTCTTCAGTCGGCAGCTTTCGTTTCTCGGTTCCTATATGGGAACGATGGGAGATCTCCACGAGGTGTTGAAACATGTTTTCACCGGCAAACTCAAACCGGTGGTTGACCGAGTCTTCCCGCTGAGCGAGGCACGAGCGGCGCACGAGCGTCTGGAAAAAGGCGAGCAGTTCGGAAAGATCGTGCTCAATCCATGAGTCCGGATCAGGGAACACCCGCAGCCGATCCCAGCCTCCGCCGGGCGGCGAAATGGATTGCGTTCATCCTATTCGTCCTTTACTGCGCAGACCTGGCGTGGAAGCTCGCGCACTGGAGTCAATACGCTGCCGGTCTTGCACCGTGGCAGCTTGGGACGGCACTAACTCTGCGATTAGTTTTTATGGCCTTCTTGCTCTGGATGTTTCTGCGCGCGAGGAGAGCTGGATGAATGTCTGTGAGCTACCAGGTCGTCTTGGCGGCCGATGCTTCGCCGCCATTGCGGTGGAGTTGCGAATTACAAGATTCGTATTCATCACATACTGAGTCCCATTTGGGGAGGGCTCGCGCCTTTCGACGTCTTTCATCAAAGCTTCAAATGCGATCCTTGCGAGTTCCTGCTGCGACATCTGTACAGTTGTCAGTGGCGGGATTACGAACTGAGCGAGCCGAATATCATCGAAGCCCACTACTGACAAATTGCGCGGAACGTGGATGCCGCGTTGATACGCCTCACGCATCACGCCGATGGCCGTCATGTCGTTTGAGCAGAGCACTGCTGTGGGCTGCGTGCGCTGCGACAGGTCGCGAAACGCCTTCATGCCACCTTCGACTGTGTGGTCGCCGACGACAATCGAGGACGCATCGAGGCCAATCTCGTTCATCGACTGCTCGAAAGCTTCGCGTCGTGCACAGGCTGATTTCAAGTGCGGAGGGCCGGCTACAAATGCAACCCGCGTGTGCCTGAGAGCTGCCAGATGTTGCACCGCTTGCCGAATTCCATCCCTGTAGTTGATGGTGATGTTGCTTACGCGAGGAAGTCTGGGCCCGACGTCGACGAACACAAGTGGAACTTTTCGGTAACGCAGATCCTCAATCAGAGAATCTTCCATGCCGAAGGTCAGGATGGCCACACCGTCCACACGCCGCTCGATCATCCGGCGTACGGACAGCTCCATCCGCTTCGCGTCATAGATGGTGGAAGTCAGAAGAATTTCGTAGTTGTGCTGGACCGCCAGATTCTCGAACGTCTGGACGAGTTCGGGGAAAAATGGGTTGGTGATTTCCGAAACGATCAACCCGAACACGCGGCTTCGGCCGGAGACCAGGGAACGCGCGGCGGAGTTCGGATAGTAGCCGAGTTCCTCGACCACCTTCCAGACTCTCTTGGCAAGCTGAGGATCAACGGTCGGTACGCGGTTAATCGTGCGCGATACTGTGGCAGTCGAGACCTTGGCTCGGCTCGCGATTTGCCTGATATCCATGAAAAATCAGGAGAGAAAACGTATTCGCAGTGAATCCTACCACGTACGCGGCATTGTAATGATGCAGGCCGATGCGACTGATCAGCCAACGATGGGCGGCTCGACCCACTCAGCACTGCGGTTTAATCTCTAGAAGAGCATGTCATCGCTTCCACAAAGATTTGGACGATACGAGATCGTGCGCGAAATCGGGCACGGGGCTATGGGAGTGGTCTATGAAGCGCTCGATCCAACCATTGCCAGAAGGATCGCACTGAAAGCCATTCGTTTCGATGGAATCGGCACCACCGCCGATGAAGCAGCCCGCCGATTCAAGAACGAGGCGCGAGCAGCCGGCGGACTGAATCATCCGAACATTGTCACCGTCTATGACGCCGGCGAGGACAATGGCATTCTTTACCTCGCGATGGAATTCATCGAGGGTTCCACGCTGGAAGCCTTGATTCGCCAGCAGCGCACGATTGCCACTTCTCAGACCATCGACATCATCCGGCAAGTCTGTGCCGGTTTGGACTTCGCACACGCAAAGGGCATCATCCATCGCGATGTCAAACCGGGAAACATCATGCTCGCCGGCAATGGTTTGGTAAAGATCACCGACTTCGGCATTGCTCGCGCCGGCGAAGCCATGACCATTACGGGACAAGTCGTAGGCACGCCCAACTACATGTCTCCGGAGCAGGTGCTGGGCAAGCAGCTCGACGGCCGCAGTGATCTATTCAGCGTTGGCGTGATTCTGTACGAGATGGTTACAGGAGAGCGTCCGTTCGAGGGCCAGAGCATCACCACGATCATGTACAAGATCGTGCATGAAACGCCGATCCCTCCGCGCAAGCTCGATGCCACCATTCACCCCGGCCTGAGTGCGGTAATTGAGAAGGCACTCTCAAAATCTGCCGACGACCGATTCCCGAATGGGGAAACTCTGGTTCGCGCGCTTCAGGAATACAAAACCGCAAGTCTGTCAAACGTAAATACCTTGGGGCAGCCCACGGGAGATTTTCCCGGACTAGTCGATACGAACGCGACTTACGATGCGCGGCCGCGGCCATCGCAGTCAGTGCCCTCCCAACCTGTTCCCGGCGGATCACCGGCTCAGCAATCACACTCGATAGGTATTCCAACTCCGCCGCCGACCCAGATATCGGAGCGGCGCCGCCCATGGGATCTTTCGTCGAAATCGCGTCGTCGTGTGGCGGTCTTATTGGTGCTTGCAGCGTTCTTGATCTATTCGCGCCTTCAGCGACATTCTTCGAAGTCACACAATGATGAGAAAGACAGCGGAACGCCGGCATCGACGGTTGCAGCTCCACCGCCGCCGACTCCACCGACCGATAATTCGCAAGCGCAGCTGGGGTTACAACAGGGGTCTCCTGCGCTGGTAAAGCGCGAGAATGCCACCAAAAATTCAACCACCGCGACGATGAGGCTCAACAGCAATCCGCCGCAGGCCGAGGTCGACCTCGACGGAAAGCCGACTGGCAAGCGCACTCCAACCGAGCTTCAGGTCGGTCGCGGACGCCACCACGTGAGTATTCGCATGCCCGGCTTCCAGACGTCGAGCGTGACAGTAAAGGTCGCAGGTGGAGAGGAATTCGAGTACTCACCTGACCTGACGGTTGCGATGCCAAATGTCCCAAACATCAACATGCCCGATTTGTCGAAGCTGAAGGAATTATCGAAAGACCAGGCTTTTCAGGAGCAGTTTTGGCAGAAGTGGGCAGGACACCAGGTTGGTCGAGGTCCAAAGCTGGTGATAGAGAGTAAGCCTCCGGGCGCAAGTATCGTGATCGACGGGACAGACAGCGGCCAAACCTCACCGGCGGTGATTCCTCTCAAACCTGGCAAACATCACGTCAAACTGGAGCTTGATGGTTTCGATGCGGCGGAGAGCGACGTGACCGTGCCGCAGAATAAGGCAGCGATCTTGAATCCCACTTTGAAACCGTCAGGAACAGATCGGTAGTCAACACTCACCAATCCCGCGCTGTGCATGCGGGGCAAAGATTACGCGCTTTGGCGGTCCGGAAGGTCCGAATCCCATGTGATGTCCAGCCACTTTCGCGCTTCTTCCATGCTCCGGAAGACCTGGATATTGCTCTCATCGGCGCGAATAGACTGATACATGCGGCTGCTGCCGTACATCAGCTCGCTCCCTGCCACGATGGCTCGCCGCGCAGCAGGAGAGAAAGGATCGATTGTCTGCGCCAATTCGATCATTTCGCGAAAGCTGAGATCTGATTCGGTGACACCGCGAACGTCCAGAAGCTCGCAGAACGACGAATGGAAGCATGGGTCAGACTGCAGAGCTACGGCATGAGAGACCAGTTGCCGAAAGCTGAGAGTTCCGGCCATTGCGGTGAACACGATCCGCCGTTTCCCGTCAATCTGGTACCTGATGCTCATGGCCACTCTGCAGCGAGAACGCTGCAACGTTCCTCAGCCTCACGTTACACGCACACGAGCAGCACTAACATCACACAGAAGTGGAGGTAAGACGATTTACGCCGCCCGCCCGACCACGTGGGAATGGACGTCGCAGATAGCGCGAATCATAGCGGCTTCCGCGTTGGTGCGGAACATGTTTCGCGGATAGGCGCAGTGCAGGTGAAATTCACGATCGTAGAGCAGGTCGTTCCAGAGGCTCTCAAGCTGCAAGGCGGCAATACGGTTTCCCTGCTCCCAGAGGACTGCGACCATCTCCCCGAAAACAGTGATTCCTCTTTGACCGTTCCAGGCCGACTGTCGAGCGCGCGCGACCACATTCCCCAAAACGGAAAAGAAGCGTTCGCGGTCGGGGAAGCCCTCGACCATGAATGTCGCCAGCATCTCGTCGGCATCCGCAAGGATCAGCCGTCCCTGCTGTTCCAGGATCGAGGTTTGCACATCACTCGTTGCCAGCGCGGACTTAAGCTGCTGGCGATGTGGTTCCGTGGCTACGACGATAACGGAATTCCCCACGTCAATCGCAGGCACAATGATCGAGCGCAGTCGCTGGATCAGCGCCTCGTCGTGCTCGTAGAAGTGCACGGAGTGGATCACCGAAGATGTCGCGCTAACGACCAACTACACCTCGCCCTTTGACGGTTAAGATTATACGATGTCAAACCTGCTACTTTGGTTGTAGAAGGCCTTCGCGCCTAGCCAGCCGGGTACGAGCAGCAACATTTCGGCTCGACGTAGCCCCTATATCCGCGCTCCTCCCTCCTTTAACAAAGTTGGTCCCACAACGGCGGCTCGGGCCCTGAAGCCCGCAGTTTGGCCGACGCTCGGCGGACATGTTCCCCCCAAAGGACACCCGGGTCCCGCTAAGGTCTAGGGCCGAACTCCCCTGGACTGGCTGATCGGGCGATGCTCTGCTGGTCGCAGAGGCATTCCGCGTGCGTCCGGCCAGGCCGAGGGGCAGACCTCATAAGTGACCCTGAATGCCTTCCGACGCCGACCAGACCCTCAGAAAGACCGTCCAGCTTCGGTTGAAAGAGGCGGCTCGAACGCCTTGCTGGGAAGGGGGCTTGCCCGCTCAGGGAGCAGCTCATCTCTGAACTTGCCTGTGCAGGGGGGCGACGCTTCCTGCGCACTCTGGCGTACCCAGATCGAGCATTCACTGATATGCTGTCGCGATACATTCCCCCACAACCAGGCCTCCATGCAACATACGTTGCTCTGTATCGACGACGAGCCCTCAATCTGCGCTCTCCACAAGCTGCTCTTTGAGGTGAACGGATATCGTGTGCTTGTCGCCAACAGCGGTCCCGAAGGCCTGCGCCTGCTTGAAGGCGACCACATCGATCTGGTTGTTCTCGATTACCGAATGCCGGAGATGACTGGAGACAAAGTTGCAGCGCTCATCCGCAGCCAGCATCCCGAAATTCCGATCCTCATGGAATCCGCCTATACCGATCTTCCCAAAGAGGTACTGAAGAACGTCGACGCCTACCTTGTTAAAGGCGATGCGACCGAGAAGCTGGTTGCGCAAGTAAAGGCGTTGCTGAAGAAGAGAGCCAACGGGAATAAACGATAGTTACCAAACAGTAAATTTACCCAGCAGTCAGGACGACGAAGCTCGACTATTTCTTATTGCCTACCGCCTCCTGTGTACTGCCGATCACCATCCTCCGATCTGCGAAATCCCTCTCGTTTGCACGAACTATCTCGCGCTGGTCGCGCCAGAGGTGTTGGCAAACGAAACCGGCTTCAGCTCGCCCACAAGAAAGACCCAGGCAAATCCGCCCACCAGCATGACCGTCGCCGTCGTCGCCAGAGTGACGGCAAAGTTTCCGGTGCGATCGAGCAGGAAGCCGGTAATCGCCGGCGCAAGAATACCGGCGAAGTTGGCAACGCAGTTCTGCAGTCCGCTCCACTTTCCTGAGGCGTCGTGTCCGCCAAGGTCCTGCGGGAAGGCAAAGATTCCCGTCGCCGCAATGCCCCAAGCCGCGAAGGTGAAGACGATGCAGACCATGAACCAGTTCGAACCGGCCAGCATCCAGCACAGCAATCCAATTGCAGCCAGTGTGTGGCCGACAATCATCGCCGTCTTGCGCGCGCGTGTAATCGTCTGCCCGCCGCGCACCGCGCGATCGGTAAGCGCGCCGGTGATCACGGTAAACGCCGACTCTACGCAATAGAAGAGCGCCGCCAGTTTTCCCATGGTGGGAAGCGAGAACTGCTTCTCGCGGACCAGGTAGAAGGGCATCCAGGTCAGCACGAAGTAGGCCAGATAGTTGATGCAGAAGTGCCCAATTGCTCCGCCCCAAAACGAGCGATGCCGCAGAATCGCCCACACCGGCGGCCCTGAGCTCCTGCGCGCCGTGTTTGCAGGCGCCGAACACGGCATCGAGATCATCCACGGAATCAACCAGGCCAGCGTGACAAAGCCGAGTCCGATAAAGAAAGGACGCCATCCGAAGCGCGCAATCAACGTTCCGCCCAGCAGAGTGCCGATCGCTGGTCCCAAAGCCGTACCGGTCATAGTCGCCGCGTTTGCCAGGCCTCGCCGTTCGTTGGGCAAATCACGCGCGAGAATCGTCCCAAAGCAAGGCCACGGCGTCGATTCTCCGATGCCCAGCAGCACGCGCATTACCAGCAGCATGGTGAAGCCATGGACAAGACCCGTCACCGAAGTTGCCACCGACCAGAGCGCGAAGCCGCCGGCGAGTATCCATCCCGGATGAAATCGGTCCGAGAGCCATCCCGACAAAATTTGGAACGGGGTGTACGACCAGAAAAACGCCGAAAGCAAAATCCCAAGTTGGGACGCGCTCAAGTGAAGCTCGTCCTTAATAATCGGCGCCGCAATCGACAAGTTTCCACGATCGACATAGGCGATGATCATCGAGAGCGTCAGCATCAGGATGAGCACCGAATGCCTCTGCGGAGCCCGAACCTGCGCGACCGGCGCGGTAGTCATGGCCACCTAAGATACTCCAGAATCGCCAAACAGAAGCGCTGCCGGTACCGCGGTCCTGGCAAACGCCGATTTTGCGATCACTGGTGGCGAGATAGGCGGTGGAGCAGTCGCTTCTTTTTGCGGTTGCACGTTGCTGTTCTTGGCTGATATCGAGCCTGCGGAATCGAGGGAGGGAGACAGACGCAGGTTACCTTTGTTCATGTAATCCGGTGCGTTATTACGGTGGTACAGCGGACCCCTACTATCTGTTATTCGCTACGCCGACAATGGGATAGTTAACGCATGGCCGATCTCCAACGAGAACTCGCCGCTCTCCGCGCAGAGATGGCAGCGATGAAAGCGCGCATGGAACGCATAGAGCAGCGAACAGGCCTTGGGCTCGCGCCTGCGGAACGAAAGCTAGAGGTCGCTCGTCCTGCCGCGCCGGCGGTGCCTTCACCGCCTCGGCCATTGGATGTCGCTCCAATTTCGCCGATACCGACAACGTTCTCAGTCACTCCAGCGAAGGAAGAGGACGAGCTTGAGGGCAAGATTGGGAAGTTGTGGCTGAACCGAATTGGGATTATCGCGATCCTCACCGGCGTCTCGTATTTCATCAAATACGCCTTTGACAACGGTTGGATCGGTCCCGCGGGACGAGTCGCACTGGGCCTGCTCGCCGGCATCGCTCTCATTTTCTGGAGCGAGCGCTTCCGCACTCGTGGTCAGGGGCCGTTCTCTTATTCAATGAAGGCTGTCGGCATCGGCATCCTTTACTTGTCGCTTTGGGGAGCGTTCCAGGTTTACCACCTTGTGCCTTCGGCGGTGGCCTTCGTCTCCATGATTATCGTGAGTGCTTCAACGATAACGCTGGCACTCACTCAAGACGCGGAGATTCTCGCTGCTTTCGCGATGATTGGCGGCTTCAGTACTCCTGTCCTTCTCTCTACAGGACAGAACCACGAGATCGTTCTCTTCTCCTACGTAGCGCTGCTGGATTTGGCGATGCTGGCCGTAGTAACCCTCAAGCCATGGCGACGCTTGTTGGTCGGCGCCTTTACCGGCACCATCATTCTCTACATCGGATGGTTCGCCGAGTACTACACCAAAGAACAGCGGATTACGACGACAATATTCACGATTCTTTTTGCGGCAATCTTCGCCGTGATTCCCCTGCTCACGCCTCTTACGCCTTCGAGATGGCGATCTGGATTCTCAGCTACTTTGACATTCCTGCCGTTGCTCAACGCCGCCGCCGCGTTCCTCGCGCTGAACGAGATGTACTCCAACGACACGCTGACCTGGTATGCGTTAGCGCTGGCAGCCGTTTACCTAGCTTTGAGCGGCCAATTCAAGCGTCGCGCGGGCAGCAATGCCAACGTGGTGAAGACGATCAACATGCTCCACATCGCCATTGCGGTCGCGTTCATCACCATCGCGATTCCACTGAAGCTCAACTCACACTGGATTACCCTGGGATGGCTCGTCGAGTCGGCCGTGCTTCTGTATGTATCGGTGCGCACGAAGACGAACTTTCTGCGTTACTTTGCTGCCACAACTCTGAGCCTCGGCATCATTCGCCTACTCGTTTTCGATAACTTCCGCGTTGAGACGTTGATTCTTAATGCTCGCTTTGCCACTTATCTTGTGGCAATCGCGATTCTAGGCAGCATCGTCGCAGCCGCTGACCGATATGCGAGTGAAGGCGAGCGTCCAGCCATTCGGGTCGCGGGCGTTCTCCTCAACGTGCTCGCGCTGATCGCACTTACGCTAGAAGCCTCGGACTATTTCACTCGACAGATAATGCCGTTCTACGCGGCGCACAATTACTCATACACGGCGATACACCAGATCGAACTGGCTCGCCGCTTCAGCTATTCGCTCATCTGGCTCGCCTACGGCGCAGGATTAATGCTGTTCGGATTCAAGCGCCGCTCGTCATTCGTGCGCTGGCAAGCGCTGGTATTGATCGCGCTGACGATCGCCAAAGTGTTCTTGTACGACGTCTCGGAACTCCAGCAGGGATATCGCATCATCAGCTTCATCGCTCTTGGAGCGGTCCTGATGGGAATCTCGTACGTCTATCATCGCGATTGGCTAAAGCTCGGTCCTGGGGGAGAAGCGAAACCGAGTCGGGCAGCGTCCGCATGAACAATTTCCTGGTGCTGCTGTCTTTCATCCTTCTGTTAAGCCCGTCCGTATCGCATTCAAAGTATCAGCGTCCGATACAGGTCTCTGCTGCGGGGCAGAACTACATCGCAGTCGATGAAGTCATCTGGAAGCACGCGCGTCCGGATCTTGGCGACCTACGTTTGCTTTCAGGTGATTCCGAAATCCCCTACGCGATCTCGGTTCAACGTGGCAGCCTTGAGGAAGACCGCAAAGATCTCACCGTCTTCCAGCAAGCCACAGTACAGGGCAAGACGCAGTTCCTGATTGATATGTCTGGACTGGCCGAGTATGACCACGTGCAATTGAAGCTTGCGACGAAAAACTTCGTCGCGCATGCACGCGTCGAAGGCCAGGACGATCCCCACGCAAAAACCTGGGCTGGCCTGGGCAGCACCATCATCTACGATCTCTCGCGCGAGAATCTGGGTTCTAATACCACGCTGCGAATTCCACGCTCCACATACAAGTATCTGCGGATTACCGTTGACGGCCCGGTACAGCCGAGCGACGTACAGGGCGCCGTCTCAAAGATGGCCGAAGAGCAACCTGCCGTCTGGCGCGATGTGGCGTCATTGAATGCTCCAGCCCAATCCGGGAAAGATACAGTATTCACCTTCTCACTGCCCGAAACGGTGCCGGTGGAACGCGTAAGCTTCTCGATCGCACCGTCGGCGCAGAACTTCCGCCGCGATGTCGAGATTCGCGACGAAAAAGACGGATGGCTTGGTTCAGGCGAGATCGAACGAGTCCACATGGTCCGTGCCGGACAAAAGATCGATTCCGAGCAGCAGAGTGTAGCGTTTTCCGCAAATGGGCATACCACGGTCAAAGTCATCGTGCACAACGGCGACGATCGCCCGCTCGACATCAGCGGCGCGCGACTGCAACAGTTGGAACGCCGAATCTATTTCGACGCATCAGCGCCGGCGCGACTGTTGATCTATTACGGCGATGAGAAGCTGAATTCCCCGGTGTACGACTACGCCAAGCTCTTTCAGCAGAGCAAGAACGCGGTAGCGGCGCAGCTCGGAGCAGAAACGTTAAACGCTGCATTTACGCAACGCCCAGATGAACGCCCCTGGTCGGAACGGCATCAGTTCGTATTGTGGATTGCCATTGTCCTCGCAGTTCTCGGATTGGGAGCCGTCGCGATCCGCTCAATGAGAACCGCCACGGCGTAGAGTCCAATGTCGTCACTGCGGTAGCCTCTTCTTTTGTGCATCCAGTACCAACACCTAGGTATCTCGCACGAAATCCAGATTGTGATCAGGATCAGCGTGCACCACCGTCCATTTGATGACTTTCAGTCGCGGCTGAACCTTCCGCGACGCCCGACTTCGGCCTGCACCTGTTCCGCGAGGCACATCTCACATCGATGTCATTTCCTTATCGCGAAACGCTCTTCCGGAAAATCGGCGATAGCCTGAGGCTATGCCCGGGTTTCCCGTCCCCGATTTGCCACCTTCAGCAGCAAAAAATCTGACTTCTTTGCTTCCCTTGACGGTTGATAGGAGTCCAAGGTATCCTCCTGTCGATTATTGACAGGAGTGATATGGGGAAACCAACAGATCTCGTCCAGGGGACGTTGGACGTCCTGATTCTGAAGACGGTCGCGCTGCAGCCGATGCATGGATGGGGCATTGCGCAGCGTATCCGCCAGATTTCCAACGAAGTCCTGCAAGTCGGGCAAGGCGCGCTCTATCCCGCGTTACACCGGCTTGAGCAGCATGGTTGGATACAGGCCAAGTGGGGCGAATCAGAGAACAATCGTCGCGCAAAGTACTACTCGCTCACGCGCGATGGAGCCAAGTATTTACGCCAACAGCAGGCACAGTGGAAACGACTCTCTGGGGCGATCGATCTCATCCTCGAGACTTCTTAACAGTACAGGTGGAATATGCGCTGGTATTACCAAGTCCCGCTTCGGATGCGTTCGCTCTTCCGCAGAGAACAAGCTGAGCACGAGCTTCACGAGGAGATCGAGTTTCATCTCCAAAGTTTAGTCGAGCAGTATCGCGCACAGGGAATGACGCTGGAAGCTGCTCGTATCGCCGCTCGCCATGAAATGGGACATCTTGAGCCAATGAAGGAGGAATGCCGCGAGGCGCGCAACGTGAACTTCATTGAGAATGTCCTCAAAGATCTGCGTTTTGGCCTGCGCATGCTGCGGCGCAGTCCGGGATTCTCGGCGCTGGCGATCCTCTGTCTCGTATTGGGAATTGGCGCGAATGCGGCGGTGTTTAGCTGGATCGAAGGTCTTCTGCTGCGTCCCTATCCGGCAGTAGCTCACCAGGATAGATTGTTCGTGCTCGCTGGAACCGCTCGCGGCACGCCTGGCTTTGATGCTGTCTCCTGGCCCGATTTTCTTGACTTCCGGAGAAGTTGCACACTTTGTGAATCGCTCATCGCCGAGAAGATCATGGGCGCCGCGCTTAGCATTGGCGATCGCGCGGAGTGGGATACGGGCAGTCTTGTCTCCTCCAACTATTTCGATGCAATGGGCGTGTCTCCCATTCTGGGACGCGGCTTCAGGCCGGAGGAAGACTACGGCCGCAATGCGCATCCGGTAACAGTGATCAGCTATCAGCTATGGCAGACTCGGTTTCACGGCGATCCCAACATCATCGGTAAAACGCAGATGCTGAATGGCTTGCCGCACACGATCGTTGGTGTTGCGCCGAAAGGTTTTTATGGAACGTTCGTGGGATATTCCTGGCAATTCTGGGTTCCCATCTCCATGCAGGAGCGCTTCGAACCCGGTGGATACAAGATGGAAAATCGCGGCGAACGCTGGATCGAAGGCTTCGCTCGATTGAAGCCGGGTTTCACGGTGGAGCAAGCTCAGGCTGAAATGTCTGCGATTGCGCAGCATCTGGAGAACAGCTATCCCACAACCGACAAGGGACAGGGCATTAAGCTGTTGCCTTTGTGGAAGGCGCCGTTCAACGGCTCTTCTCTTATGCTTCCCACTTTGGGCATCGCGCTGGGCATCGGCGCGTTTGTGCTGCTGATCGTGTGTGCGAATGTCAGCAATCTGCTTCTGGTCAAATTCATCGCGCGACGGCACGAGATCACTGCCCGTCTCGCGCTGGGTGCTGCGCGCAGCCGCATTCTGCAGCAGCTTTTGACCGAAGGCCTGATTCTCTCCCTCATCGGAGCTTCCGGAGGAATCGTGCTGGCCTACTGGTGCCGAAACCTGATGGCTTTCCTTATTCCTTCCCGCGGCGTCCCTGTTTTTATGCCTGGACGCATGGATTGGCGAGTGCTCGTCCTGACTGTCGGCGTTTGTCTGGTCACTACCGTGTTGTTCGCGCTCGTCCCGGCGTTCGAAAGCCGCAAGGTAGATATCGCTTCGGCGCTCAAATCCGAATCGGGAACTGTAGCCGGCGGACGAGCGCGCATCCGTGCCGGTTTGGTCATTATTCAGGTATCGCTCAGCTTTGTGCTTCTGGTGGGAGCAGGTCTCGTTCTTCTGAGCCTCAATAAGATTCGTACAGGAAGCCTGGGCTTCTCCGTGGACGGCGTGTTGAACACCGCCGTGAACCTGATGGCCTCAGGATACGACACGCAGCGGGCAAAGAACTTTCAGGATGCATTTATGGAGCGCGTGCGGGCGCTCCCAGGAGTCGAATCGGCAGCCTATGCGCGCGTGACGCCGTTCAGTTACCGCACTTACGCATCCGCTCCGATTGCGGTCGATGGATATCAGGCTGCGCCCAACGAGCAGCCGGCGGTGGAGTACAACGAAGTTGGCCCCGATTATTTTCAGACGGTCGGGATTCCGCTGATCTCCGGCCGCGAGTTTACCCGTGCTGACAACGAAAGCTCGCTGCCGGTCGCGATTGTCAACGACGTGATGGTCACGCAGTACTGGCATGGCGAAGACCCCATGGGCAAGCGTCTTCAGGCAAATGGCCACTGGTTAGAGATAGTCGGCGTGGCAAAGGTCTCTAAGTACCGCAGCATTGTGGAGACGCCGCAGCCGCTCTTCTACGTGCCGTTGCGCCAGCATTTCGCGCCAACCGTTGGATTGAATATTCGAACCCAGCAGCCGCCCGACGTGATCGCACGGGCGCTGGCTCGCGAAGTTCATGCGCTCGATCCTAACCTTGCGCCCTATGAAGTAATCACCATGCGGGAGCAAGTCGAGCGCGCGACGCAATTGCAGCGCGTAGCAGTAACGCTGCTCAGCGTTTTCGGTGGACTCGCCGTGCTGCTGGCCGCCATTGGCCTCTATGGCGTGATGTCATACGCAGTATCGCAAAGCGCACGCGAGCTGGGAGTGCGTATGGCGTTGGGCGCGCGCGCAGCCGACCTGCTGCGCATCGTTGTGTCTCAGGGCCTGGGCTTGCTGGGCGCAGGAGTCATCCTCGGCGGCATCATCGCATGTGCAGGCACTCGTCTGCTCGGGTATTTGCTATATGAAGTGAGCCCGCGCGATCCGCTGGCGTTCATCTCGGCCTTTGCGATCATGCTGCTTGCATCCGTGACAGCTTGCCTATTGCCGGCATGGCGCGCAACGCGCACTGATCCGGTACGAGCTTTGAGGCAATAACCTACTTCACGGGCACGATTTGGCGATGAAAGTTCCCCAGTTTGCGAGCAGGGTTAACTGCGCCTTCCTTCACCACTCCGGCGGCCTTGCGCAGAGCGTCGGATTTGGGAGATGATGTCCGGGCTTACCGGAAGCATCCTGTCCGCGGAAATGGGCTTAGCCCACCGGCCTTTCGTTTCAAGTGAGTCAACCTGACTTCCTGCCCAACGCGTGCGGACCATGGGCGCATTTCCAGGAGGAAAGGTTATGGCTACAGTCTCGCGAGGTCTGCCTGAGCGGCCTCATCTCGATGTTCCGAAACGGGAAGCGCGCGAGCTTCTCGACCAATGCCGGCAAGGTCATCGTGACGCGCTGGAGCGCATTCGGCGCCGCCATCCTAAATTCAAGGATCTTGCCGACGACTCGGCAATTGCCGCTAATCTTAAGTTAAGCGACGCGCAACTCGTTATCGCGCGCGAATATGGCTTATCAAACTGGGCTGTGCTCAAGCGGCGCATTGAAGCACACGGTGTTGCAGGTGCGCTCCGCGTCGCCATTCAGGACGATGATCGCGAGAAGGTAGTCGCGATCCTGCGCGCAAATCCTGAGATGCTGCATCTGCCGCTGTGGAGCGGCAACTGGGGACCTCCGATGAGCCACGCCGCCAATCTCGGACGGCTGGAAATTATTCGCGCGTGTGCCGAGCTTGGCGCGCGCGACTATCAGCACGCTTTCGATCGTGCGGTGCTTCAGGGAAAAATCGAGTGCGCGCGCTGGCTGCATGAGCACGGCGCGAAAGTTATGCCGGGCATCATCATGGGAGCGTGTGAAACTCTCAACGCGGCAGGCATTCGGTTGCTGGTGGAATTGAACGCACCTTTTACAAATGCGGATGGCGATCGTCTCGCTCCATTGGCTTTGGTGCTCGAAACTTATGCGCGTAATCCTGCCGGAAAGCACGAGATTCTGCGACTCTTCATTGATCGCGGGTACGAGTTGCCGGACGCGCCGATGATGGCGTTCCATTGCGGAGATCTTTCGCAATTAGAGAAGCATCTACGTGCCGATCCGCAATTGATGGAACGCCGGTTCAGCTTGAGCGAAATTTATCCGACAGAGTGTGGCTGCGCAAAAAATGGGCAATCGGGATTGCACTGGACGCCAATCGACGGCACCACATTGCTGCACCTGGCGATTGATTTTTGTGAGCGCGAGATTTTCGACTGGTTGCTCGCCCGCGGCGCGGATATTAATGCCCGCGCGACCGTCGATCGAGATGGTTTCGGCGGACACACTTCATTATTCAACGCCGTGGTGTGTGGACCGTGGCAGGACACGGCAATGACACGCTCTCTGCTTGAGCGTGGCGCTGCACGAAGTACACGAGCGAGTCTACGGAAGTTTCTCGACTGGATCGAGAATCCACATTGGCACGAGGCGCGCAATGTAACTCCCGCCGAGTGGGCCCGCGGATTCCCGCAGAAGAATTGGGTGAATGCCGAGGCTTTGGAACTTCTCGATTAAGAACAGTTGGCCGACACTGCTCGTCGCACTTTGCCGTTGGTGGTTGTCACCAGTTTCGCGTGACGGCGGCGATGATTTTGCCGAGCGCATCTACGTCGCGGACGTCGATAACCTCGGCGGGCGAGTGCGAGTAACGCAGAGGCCAGCCCAGGGCCACGTCAGTTGTTCCGTATAAAAGGAAAGTTGCGCCATCGTTTCCTCCGCCGGTGACGCCGTATTGAGCTGCGATGTTGTTGGTCCGGGCTATGCTCAGCACTCGATCGACCGACTTTTCCGGCACGATGTTTGAGTTGTCGACTGCTCGAATCACGAAGCCGCGGCCGATGGGGGCGTCGGCGAAGCGCTTCGATTCCAGTGGCGAGTCTGCGCTCACAAACGTGTCGATCGCGAAGACGACGGTTGGAGTTTTTCCGCTTGCGGCAAAATCCTTGGCGGCTCCGGCGGCGCCGAACAGACCGAGTTCCTCGCGCGTGGACCAGATCAAGGTTACGTCGCGGTCGGAAAACTTCGGAGCGGAGGATTGTCCGCCGAGCGCCCATGCGGCCTCGACGAGTGCCGCGCAGCCGACGCGGTCATCCAAAGCTCGCGCACTTGCCCGCGTACCGAACAGCTTGCGGTAGGTCTTGGGAATCGTGACAAAATCTCCTACTTTGATTCCCAACTGCGCCACCTGCTCGGGGCTGGTTGCGCCGACGTCCATGTGAAAGACCTGATTGCGGCCACGCGGCCACTGGAAGTCGGGCTTGTCCCATCCGTCAGGAAGTTCCAGCACGCCGGGGTGCATGCCGTTCGACGAATGCACCAGCGCAGCGTGGCCGAGAAAATATGCGAGCACGCCCGTGCCTTCTTCCTTCAGTTCGAGTCGGCCATCATCGAGGACAGAACGAACTTCGTAGCCGATCTCGTCCATGTGAGCGACGACGACGATCCTCTGTGCCGGATTGGGAGAAGCCGCCGGAAGATGTACGACCAGGTTTCCGGCATCGTCCGTTACCGGCTTGGCCCATGGCGGCAGCAGTTGCGTCACGGCGGCTCGCACATTTTGTTCGTGCTCGCTGGGGCCGTAGGTCTCGACCAGCTCACGCAGAACGCGCTCGACTGCGGGAGTTGTCTTCGGGCCAGTGGGAGCGGGCGGTTCGGGCAAAGTGGGCGCAGATTGCGCGTGATTCTGAGGCGTGGAGCCGAGATGCAAATCGATAAGGGATGCCAGTGAGACGACGTCCGCCGATTGCAGGATCTCGCCGGGCGTGGATGGCCACTCGGTTGCGACCGCAAGATGCACAGTTCGCTCCGGCAGCCTCGGCTGCAGCATGTAGCCGCCTCGCGGCAGCAGCGGCGCCGAGTAGTCGGTAGCGATTTTGATCTGATGTTCGGCGGCGAGCTTTGTAAGTTCTGCGGCCAGGCCGGTGGCATCGCTCTCGGGGTTTTCGCCGGCTAGCAGCACGCCGTCGCCCGGGCGGTGCTGGAATGATGGACTCGTCCCGCGCTGTCCGGGAATTGCCGGCGCTCGCATGCGGCGGCCGATATAAATGACTTCGTCGGGATTGGTTTCATGGATTACGCGCTGCAGTCCGCGGGCGCCCAGCCATTGTTGCGTGACGAACGCGAAGGTCACCGATCCGGTGAGCCGTGTGGGATCCAGGTTGCGAATGACTTCGATTAGAGCAGCGGCGCCGAAGCGGTCTCCAATGGCTGGAGCTGTCCATCCGCCGTTGCCCATCTGGTAAAACTTGCGATCGATCGCGATCGGATTCAGAAGATCGACTCCGGCGGAGCGCGCTTCGCTCGCGCTGCTTGCGCCGACGTCGACGTAGATGTTGTCCAGATCGGCCGGAGATGGCGAGTGCTGCCGCTGGGGTTCGAGGTGAATGGAGAGGCCTGCGACCGATCCATTGATCCACGAATGTTGGCGCGTGCCGATCTTCACTGGCTGCGCGGAGTAAAGCTCGTTGAACAACGGAAGATTGCCCATCTGCGGCAATCGTTGCACGGTCACATAACCGTCGGAAGTGATGCCGCTCGCCACGAATCCGGGTTCGTCAATTGCGGTGACGATCAGACGATGAGGAGTGCCCGTTCCCAACGTAAAAACAACATTGCCCTGGTTATCGACTCGCGGAGAAAACGTCTTCAGCCTGGCCGCGATTGCGGTGGCTAATTGCTGCTCATAGCCGGCCACCGCGGGGGTCTCGACGAACGCGCGCGCGTCGTCCGCGAGGTTTCCTGAAATCGAAGCAGTTTGAGCGACGGTGAAGACGCCGGAGAGAAACACCAAACCGGCGAGCAAACGAGGCATTGTTAAAGCGCAAGTTCTGTTTCGCATGATCGATGAGTAGGTTCCCCGAACATGGTACAGAATCGAACTCGCTTCTCATATCCAAGCGCTACGATGCAACCGATCTTCGTATCGCTGAACCTGCCGGTCGGCCGCTTTCCTCGCAGGATTAACGCCTACGATGCGAGGTTGACTACAGTCCCTTATTCGCTCCAAATGCCACGCGGACTCCTGTGGTGAACAGCAGGTCATTGCCTTTGAGTCCATTTACCGGATCAGTGATGTAGCGGTCGCTCGCGTCGACTTGCCAGCTTAAGAATTTGCTGATCTTCGTAATTGCGGCGGTGTCGAAGACGACGCGGTAGTCTCCCATGCTGCTCAGGTCGGGATAGAACTCGAGGCGTTCCTTCACCGAAAATGCGCTCGAGAGTTTGTGATCGAATGACTCGCCGAGCAGCGCTTCGCCGGAGCGGCGCGTGAGCGTGGAGAAGTACTCCTGGTTCAGCGATCCGCCGGCGAAGATATCGAAGTTAGTAATGTCGGTCTTGACCAGGTGGTAGCCAAGGCCGCCGCCAAGTACGTTGCGCAGATCGAGTTGCTGGAAGCGATCATGGTCGAAGTCGGTGAAGGCAAAGGCGAATGTCCTGTCGCTCAGATTGAAATCGAAGCGCAAGCCGGCGTGAATGGCGCTGGCCGTAGTCAGCGAGACTCCGTTGGTTGTGCCGGAAGAATAAATAGAGTTGATAAAGGCGCTGGCTTTGTTCTTGTCGGTGATGCGCGTTGCGGTGGCGCCGATGGTGAAGTTGGTAGTGTCGGAGTTCCCGCGCGAGAGGCTCAGGCCAGAGTCGAGAAAGCCTCCCCAGGCGCCGTAGGCTCGCTGTTCCGATTCGGAACGCACGGTCTTCACGGCGTCTTTGTCGACGCTGACGGTACCGCCCGTCGAGGTCGCAACCTGAAGCTTGCCATCCGAAGTCGTGACCGGTCCCACGACCATCGAACCTGTCTTCGGCGTGACATACAGCGGCTGATCGGAGGAGATGGACTGAATGGCGTCCCACTTGATGGTGAGATCGCCGGCGTAATCGGTCTTGAGATTCAGACTCGTGCTATCCGCAGTGGTGATCGTGCCGGTGAGCCGATCTCCATTCTTGAGCGTGATTTGACCTGCCAGGACAAACGTAGAAACACAGCAAAGCCAGACGAAGACGAAGCAAGCGCGCGTAAACACAGGACCTCACAAGCACAACCCTTAGCACCTAAGTTGCTGAATTGCACTCGCGAGTTGCCACGGTGCGCAGTAGTGGTCTCTATTTCAATTCGGGAGCGCGATTGTCCAGCACCTGATATTTTGTCAATGCAGATCTGCGTCTTCACCATTCTCGCTCACTGCAAATGCGACCAGGAGTCCGGATTGAGAAATCCAGAGTTTGAAGTTGTCGCTGGTTTGCAGTTTTCTGGCTTGAACTTCGTGTCCTAAAATCGCGATCTTCTCTGTACCGATCACGCGTACCGTTTGTTTTTCCGGTATGGTGAGCTTGATCTTGTTTTTGTCTGTATCGTCCTCGTCCAACCAAACTAACGGCACGTCGACGGAAGAAACGGAAGCCTTCAGTACCTGGTTGCCGATGCCGGCCAAAAACCACGCAAAGTCTAAACCATAAAATTCATTCGGCATGAAGCAGTAGGGACGCTCGATCGAGAGCTTAGCATTCGACTGCGTCCCGTTGAAATCGGACTGACAGTCGGCCAATGTGTCGGAAAATGTGCAATCCAACGCGATCTGACGAGGCTGCTTGCCTAAGCGGACTCGAAATGCGAGAGGCTGCCATTTGCGATCGAAACCGAACGTCTGTTGGACGGTTTGCCCCAGAGACCCTTCCTGGGGTTTCTTCCCAACCGCGGTGGTAACTTCGTAATTTCCCTTCGAATCCAGGCTGAGTGTCCAGCTATCGGTCCAGCTGGCGTCTTGTCCAAGCGCGGAGTATTGTCCGCGAGCAACTGCATTCGTCTGGCTAAACGACCCTAAAGGGAACAAGAGCAGAACAGCGAGAAATACCACAGCTTTATCGATAAACATGTATTCAGCACTGAGGGCTGAGTATAGCGCAAGGCTTTACCGCGCCAGCAACTCGTTCGCTTTCAGCGGACGGAGCCCGAAGGCCGAAGTTGGGTAGCCGCCTTATGAGGTGTGTCTCTAAGCTTGAGATTCTGTTTCTTCCTTAATTATTCAAAGCGCAAAGCAGTCATCGGGCTGACCTTCGTTGCGCGCCGTGCAGGAAACCACACAGCTACGAATGCGACTGCACTCAACAACAGCAGCGTGATTACGAACGCGGCTGGATCGAGCGCTTTGACGCCGAAGAGCAGGGTCGCGAGGAAATGCGTGAGCCACAGCGCTCCAGCAATTCCAATTACGATTCCTATACCGGCCAGAAGCATGCCCTGGCGGATGACCATATTGCGGATGGTCGATGTTTGCGCACCCAGTGCCATGCGGATTCCCAGTTCCTGCGTACGCTGCTGCACCGAGTACGCCATGAGTCCGTAGATTCCGATCGCCGCTACCAGCAGCGCCGATGCTCCGAAAATCGTGAGCAGGAGCATGTTGAAGCGCTGGCGAGAAGTGGTGGTGACGACGATCTCGTCCATGCTGCGAATGTGCGCGATGGGGAGACCGCCGCTGGCGTCGCGCAGAGCGATCGCGATCGCCTTGGCCAGCGGATGCGGCTCCTGCGGGCTGCGCACGATCCACCAGAGCGGGGTGATGCGCGAGTTGAGGGCAGTGACTTTGTCCGGCATCTGCGCGATGGGGATATACATGGTCGGAGCGGGATTGCGATCGAGGCCGTTGCCACGCATGTCGCCTGCGACGCCGACGATCTGGCGCGCCGGCTCGACGAACACTGGTCCGACATTGGCGCCGATGAGCAGACGGTCTCTAAGCGGATCGCTATTTGGCCAGAACTTCTTCGCCATTGCCTCATTGATGATTACGACGCCCGGCGCCGAGCCGTCATCGTGTTCGGTGAAGCTGCGCCCGCGCACAATGGGAACTTTGAAAACATCGAAGTAGCTCCACGAGATCGGCGTGTATCCAGCGCCGCCGCTGTTCGGATCCTTCCCTTTTGGGCGGCCCACGATGTCGAAAGGCAAGCCGAATCCGCCTTGAAGCGGAAGGCAGCAGGCCGCAGCGGCGGTGCTCACGCCGGGAACATTCAGCAGACGCTCGGTGCCATCGCGAACAATCTGGGCAACGCCGGCAGTCTTCTGGAAACGCTCGCCGCTGAGCGACATTGCCATCGTTAGCACGTTATGCGTGTCAAATCCAGGATCGACTGCCTGCAGCTTCATGAACGTCCGAATCAGCAGACCGGCGCCCACAACCAGCACCAGCGCAAGCGCAACTTCGCCGATTACCAATATGGAACGGACTTTGCCGGTCCGCAGTCCTACTCCTGCCTGACTGCTGCTCTCCTTGAGCGCGCTCGCCAGGTTGATACGCGAAGTGCCGATGGCGGGGAAGAGACCGAAGAGAATGCCGGTGAGTACGGAGATGCCGAACGTGAACAGCAGAACGTTGAGATCGAGGCTCACTGCCGAGCCGTCGGGACCGATGCGAGGAATGCCTCCGGGGCTGACGGCCAGCAGCAGACGCACTCCGATGAATCCGAAGATAAGTCCGAAGAATCCTCCCAAAAGCGAAATAGCCAAACTCTCGGTGAGCAACTGCCGAATGATGTGCCCGCGGCCGGCGCCCAGCGCGGCCCGCGTAGCTAGTTCGCGCTGACGCGCGGAGGCCCGAATAAGAAGAAGGTTAGCGACGTTTGCGCACGCGATCAGCAGTACGAAGGTGACGGCGCCGAGCAGAACGAGCAGCGAGAGACGCGTGTCACCGACCATGACATCCTGCAGTTTCTCAACACCGAAACCGCCCTTTGGTCCTAATCCGCCGGGATACGTTCGGCGGAATTGATCTGCGGCCAGCTTCAGTTCGGCGTTCGCCATCTCCACTGTGACGCCTGGTTTCAATCTTGCGGCGACGCGGAAGTAATGGGCCATGTCGCGCGAGTTGAGGTCGAATTGATAAGGCAACCAAAGATCTGTGGGAGTTTCGGTCTCGAACTTTGGTCCAACAACGCCGACTACGAGGTATGGCTGCCCGTCGAGTTGAATGTTAGTGCCGACGATACCAGGATTCGCGCCGAAGCGTCGCTTCCAGAGTCCATAGCTAAGGACCGTTTCGCGACCACCGTTCGGGCTATCCTCTGCTGCGGTAAATACACGGCCATTAATAATCGGCGCGCCGAAGAGACGAAAGTAGTCTTGCGTTACATGTACTGCTTCGAGTTGTTCAGGATCGCTGCCGCCGGTCAGATTGAGTCCGGCGCCGGCCTGGTCGAAGGCAGCGACAGCATCGAAAATGCCCGTCTGCTGATGCCAGATGTTGAATTTCGGAACATTGGCGCCGGGAAACGATCCCTGCGGGCCAGTGTTCATGAGCATTACCAGCGACTGCGGATCCGGATAGCTCAGGGGCTTCAGCAGCACGGTGTTGATCACCGAAAAGACGGCGGTGTTCGCGCCGATACCAACCGCGATTACCAGCACCGCAATCACGGCGAAGCTCGGTACCTTCGCAAGCGAGCGCAGCGCAAAACGAAAATCGCGTCCGGCATCTTCGAGCCAGGAAAACGAACGGCTTTCCCACACGCGCTCGGTGTTGGCCGCAGGTTTGCGGGAATCATCTTTATTGCCGGCGGTGCTGGGATGATCAACGCTCACAACAAGCTGTTCTCCAATCCACGTCACGCGCTGCTCCGGAATGCGTGATGGCGTGCATTATGGTCGCAAAAGGGTGCTTCTGCAATCAGACGTGCGGCTGGCCAAAGGGTGAGTGCGTCGGCGATGAACTCCGCCAAACTTGGGACAGCGGAAGAAGGCCTGTCGATGGCATCAAAGACTGACATTCCGCAGACGCAGCGAGTTGGCGATTACTGATACGGAACTCAAGCTCATAGCTGCGGCAGCAAAGATCGGATTCAATGTCGCATGGAACAGCGGATACAGAACGCCCGCAGCAAGTGGAATACCGGCAGTGTTATAGACAAAAGCAAAGAACAGATTCTGGCGGATGCTGCGCATTGTAGCTGCGCTAAGCTTACGGGCCCGCATGATGCCGCGCAGGTCGCCTTTCAGCAGCGCAATGTCGCCACTCTCGAGGGCAACGTCGGTTCCGGTGCCCATGGCGATGCCGACCTCGGCTTGCGCGAGCGCAGGGGCGTCGTTAATTCCATCGCCGGCCATGGCCACACGCTTGCCACGGCTCTGCAGCTCGCGCACAAGTTCCGCCTTGCGCGCCGGCAACACCCCTGCCTCGATCTGATCGATGCCAACCTGTCGTGCGACGCTCTCGGCCACAGCGCGGTTATCGCCGGTCGCCATCACCAGATTGATTCCAGCGTTGCGCAGGTTCTTCACCACTTCCGCTGTCGATAAGCGAATAGGATCGGCAATAGAAATCATTGCTGCGGGATTTCTGTCGAGCGCGACAAGGACAGTGGTCTGAGGCATGGCTGGACTCGATTGTTGCGCGTTGCTTTGCTCGCCTTGCCGAGCAATTTTGCCGGGACTACCAATGGCAATGGTTACAAGTCGCTCTCGAAATCTGACCTTAGCCCTGACTCCTTTTCCTGGCTCGGAACTAAAGTCGGAAACAGGACTCAGCGATAGGTTTCTCTTCTTGGCCGCGCGAACGATAGCACTGGCCAGAGGATGTTCACTGTGGGATTCAACGCTTGCCGCGATCTGCAGAATGTCATCTTCTGAATACGCCTCTTTCGCTCCGGTCAGGTGGATTTCCGTCACTTCCGGTTTGCCTTCAGTGAGTGTGCCGGTCTTGTCGACAACGAGCGTGTCCACTTTTTCCATCGATTCGAGGGCGCGCGCGTCGCGCACCAGAACTCCGTGTCTTGCGCCCTGGCCGGTGCCGACCATAATTGCCATCGGTGTCGCCAATCCGAGTGCGCAGGGGCACGCGATGATCAGGACCGACACCGCGCTCACCAGCGCATGAGCGAAGCGCGGCTCGGGGCCAAAGAAAAGCCATCCGAAAAACGCCGCGACCGCGCAAGCAATCACCGCAGGAACAAAGATCGCAGCGACACGGTCAGCGAGACGCTGAATCGGAGCGCGGCTCCGCTGGGCACTCGCAACCATACTGACGATCTGGGCCAGAAGTGTTTCGCTGCCGACGCGCTCGGCACCGATGAGCAGCGATCCATTGGAATTCAGCGTTCCCCCAATTACCTTGTCTCCCGACTGCTTCAGAACGGGAAAGGATTCGCCGGTGACCATCGATTCATCCACGCTGCTTTTGCCATCTTCCACCCGGCCATCAACGGGCACTTTTTCTCCCGGTCGCACGCGTAGACGATCGCCGACGGCGACTTGTTCCAGAGGAATATCGGTCTCGCTGCCGTCGCGAGCGACGCGTCGTGCCATTTTGGGAGTGAGATCGAGCAGCGCGCGGATGGCGCTGCTGGTCTGCTTGCGGGCTCGCAGTTCCATGACTTGTCCAAGCAGGACGAGCACGGTAATCGCGGCGCTGACTTCGAAATAAACGTCCCCGCGGCCTGCACCGTGAGCGATTTGTGGGAGCAGATCCGCCGGCAGGATGGTCACGACGAGGCTGTAGAGGAAGGCAACGCCGGTGCCCATCGCAATTAGCGTGAACATGTTGAGATTGCGCGTGCGCAGCGAGTTCCAGCCGCGCTCGAAGAACGGAGCGCCTCCCCAGAGAACGACGGGAGTGGCCAGGGCAAGCTGCAGCCAGGCAGAGGCTCGCGACATTTCAAGGTGGTGCAGCCATCCTGAGCTGAGCATGCCTCCCATGCTGATGATCAGCAACGGCACAGTAAGCACCACGCCAATCCAGAAGCGCAAAGTCATGCTGCGAAGTTCGGTGTCGTCTTCAACCGGAGCTGAGGCCGAGGTGATGCGTGGCTCGAGCGCCATGCCGCATTTGGGACAGGATCCGGGCTTGTCGGAAACGACCTCCGGATGCATGGGGCAGAAGTACTCGGTCTTCGCCGCCGGCAGAAGCTCGGGTTCCAAGGCCATTCCGCATTTGGGACAGGAGCCAGGCTTGTCGGAGCTGACTTCCGGATCCATCGGGCAGAAATATTTTGTTGAACTGGGAGTAGCCGACTGCGATACAGGCGCGTGCTTGCTCGGAGCCGGTCTTAGTTGAACGAGGCCCGACGCCTTCGGTTTTGGCGCGAGATATTGCTGCGGGTGCGCCTCAAACTTCTGCGCGCAATGAGCACAGCAAAAGTAATACTGCTTGCCTGCATACTCGCGCACAGCCGCTGCGTTGTCTAGATGGACCGTCATTCCGCAAACGGGATCGATGCTCGTCTTCGTGATTTGATCGGTATTATCCATCTGTTCTTCCTGCGAGACAGCCTTACCGTGAGTGCTTGTAAAACAGCTCCGTCAACTCTTCGTAAGTGCGCTGGGCTTTCCTTTCATCGCCCGAACGCAAGGCCTCGGTCGCGCAATGCTGCAGGTGTCCGCGCAAGAGGACGCGCTCGATCGAACGGAGTGAGGCGTGGACAGCCGACATCTGTTCCAGAATCTCCGGACAATAGCGCTCGTCTTCCACCATTTTCTGCAATCCGCGCACCTGGCCTTCGACGCGGCGTAGGCGAACCTGCAGATTCTTCTTTATCTCCGGATCCTCGGCGGAGCCGTGAGCATGCTCTGATTTGGGTTTCATGACCACTATTCGCCTGCCAGGTACTTATATTGCGCCTCGTTGAGAGGAACAACGCTGAGGCGCCCCTGCTTCACGAGAGGCGAATCGGCGAATGATTTCTGCTGCTTGATTTCAGCCAGCGATCTTGGCTTGGCGATCGCTGAGCCCGCTTTGATCTGTACTTTCGGATTCTTTGCGTCAGAGGGATCGACAGATACCACCGACGCTGTCCCCACCGCGGTCTTCTCATCGCCAGTGTGATAGATCACCAGACGGTCGCCCGGCTTCATCGCTCGCATGTTCCTGAGTGCAACCGGATTGGTAACGCCGTCCCAAATCGTTGTCTTGTCACGTTGCAGATCGGCGAATGAGTAAGAGCTGGGTTCGGTCTTCAGGAGATAGTTCATCGGGAATTACGCCTCGCTTTCATATACCTTATACCCCCAATGGGTATATACGTCAAACCGGCCGAGCTGCGATGCTGGTACTCTCGTAAAAGAACTCCGAGGAGGGAAGACCGATCGCATGACCCAGCTCGACGTGGTATTTCGCTATGGCACGCCGCCGGGAGAAAACGAATTGCGCGCAGTCACCTATGCGCGCGAAGTATATGGCATTCGCAGGATAGAGTTCGATGAGGAGCAGCAGACGGTCCGAGTGGAATATGACGCCACGCGCCTCAATGATGACATCGTGGCAGGCGTATTACGGCGTGCTGGACTGGACTTGAAGGAAAAAGTGGAACTCGTTTGAAATTGCTGCTAAGCTGCAGGGTTGCGCGCCAAAAAGTTGCCTAAATGCAACGAGACGCTCAAGAGATCCTCTGGCCGAGTAAGTCTCAAGAGCGTCCCAGTTGCGCGCCACTTCGTCTGCTATGGGATAGAGCATCCTCCTTGCCATCCTTGCGCCGACTCAAAACACAGGACTTAGCCCCTCTGCCCGCCTTCCCGGCGGGTAAACTTTTCTGACTCCAAAGTCCCGTAGTGTAGCTTTTGCCCGACGCTGCACAAGGTATGTTGCAGGTTGCCTTGGGCGTCCCAGTGGGCACGGTTAGGAGAGCACCATCGATAGGGCACTCTCCGGTGATTCTCTTGAGTGCTAAATTTTCAAATCACGAAATACGTTAGAGACAAACTGTCGGAAGCGTTGCTCTGTTCTTTGTTCTTTATGCGTTACGCAGCAAAGACGTAACAGACCTGCATCATTGCGGTGATCGCGTCTGTGTCCTTTTCGTCCGTTTCATTGGTCGCATCTGCTGTTCTCAATTCTGCTAAGCGCCGTCCCGGTGCTCCTTGTGTTTGCGCTTGCGCTTGTCGAGATATGCATGGATAATGCATATCAATACATATGCGCACAACACTCAACATTGATGATGCGTTACTCGAAGAAGCGGCCCGGCTCAGCGGCATTGGAGAAAAGACTGCCGTAGTTCGAGCGGGCCTGGAGGCGCTCATCGCGCGAGAGAGTGCAAAGCGCCTCGCCGCCATGGGAGGCAGTGAACCGCGTATTCGGCGCGTGCATCGGCGGCGCCTCCAGCCGCGCAAATCCCATTTGCATGCTGATTGACACCTCAGTATGGGTCGACCACTTGCGACAGAGCGATCCGATTCTGACGCGACTTCTGAGTCAAGGAGAAGTAGAGTGTCACCCCTTTATCGTCGGGGAGTTGTCGCTGGGCAGCCTGCGGCGTGGCTCTGAAATCTTGCGGCTGCTGAAGCGGCTCCCACACGTGCGTTTGGCCAGTCATGACGAGGTCCTGAGCTTCGTCGATGCGCACCAATTGCCTGGTCGGGGAATCGGATGGCTCGACGTCCATCTGCTGGCTTCAACTGCCATGGATCGGACGACACTATTGACGCGGGATGGGCGCCTTGCGGAAGTCGCAGAAGCGCTCGGGTTAGCTGCGCATCCTTGACTTCAAAAGCTCTGGATGAAAGGGTATGGCGCGCCCTGACAGATTCGAACTCCCGACCTTCTGATTCGTAAGGGGACTTGCGGAGTATGGCGGGCAATCGCGGTGTTTCGCGGTGCTAAGAAATCAAGGCGTTTACGTCCTGTCGAGTTGTACCGTTTTGCCCTGAGTTGTACCCCTTTCGGGCACAGAACAGGCACACTAGTACGACGGCGGAACGTCAGAATGAATGCCGTTGTACACCATCAAGAAATACCGCAGAATGTCTCGCCCAACCAGTTTAAAGGAGGAAACGAAACTCAGGTCCGCCATCATCGGCGGGCTTTTTCTATGTCCTGAATAAAGCTACAATCCCGCGAATGAACCGATTGCCGATACTCCTGCTCACAATCGCTTTCACCATAACAAGTACTGCCCAGCAACCAACGGGTCCACCTTCGGCGCAAGCTCTGCAACAACTCAAGAGGGATCCGGCAGAATATAGCGCTATAACGAAGGCGCTGGCCCAGAATGACATCTACTTGAAGATCGACGGGTTGAGACAATATCTCAGGCAGTATCCGAGATCAGCAGTGAAGGAACAGGCACTCGAGGAGCTGCTTATGGCCTACTGGTCTACAGTCAAGCCACCTCACAGCGGCCCGGCTACACAGAAAGTTCTATTCCAGATGATGCTTACCGCGAACAGTCTCTTATATGTGGATCCTGACAACCTCCGAGCGCTTGTGCTTATGGTCGACGAGAAAGAGACAGTGGCGAAAGAGACCAAAAGCGAGGAGCAAGCTGCCCAGCTACATTCCGATGCCATTGATCTGGCGAAGCGAGGCTTGAGGGTCTTAGCACATGCGCAAAAGCCGACAAATATGTCGGACGCTGCCTATGCGCAGTACATCTCCAAGGCCACGGCCACCTTTAATGCTGCATTAAGCGATGCAAGCATCCAGGCGAAGTGAACTGAGAACTCATCGTGTTCCCAGAGGATGTCGTTTGCAGTGCCCTGAAAGCTGGTGCGCATGGATTCGAGCACAGGCAATCCAGAAGATCTCGCCCGCATGATTGCAGACCGTAGCGACCTGCGATATGAACGCGCCGATGAGAACCGTAAGCCTGGATTCAGGTTTTGGCGGATCGAATGATGTCTTGCGAACGGGCACAATGCGCAGATTCGGGCACAGCAGAAGATTGCAAGTTGTTGAAAACATGGCGCGCCCTGAGAGATTCGAACTCCCGACCTTCTGATTCGTAGTCAGACGCTCTATCCAACTGAGCTAAGGGCGCGAGAATTGCGCAAGGAAAGAACAGCGGAGACAGAAAAAATTATAACAGAGCGCGAAACGCGGTCCTTCAATCTCACTGGTCGACCTCTTTGTAAGTAAGCAAACATTCCCACTCTGCCCGGCATCTCTGGTTCAATCGCTTTGTCCGCCGTGTCCCGAGGTGGACGCAGTTTCATTGCGGCAAAAACTGTGGAGAGGCGTAACATAAGCCCTGCACGGCCCGGAGTTGATCCCGATCTTTGTAAGGAGCACGGCGTATGAAAAGCTCCACCCGTATCGTTTCGACAGGTTCCATATTGGTTCTCGCGATGTGCCTGCCCGCTGTTGCCCAGCGCACTTCTGGAGGCAGCACCGGCGGTGGCAGCACAAGTGCTCCCAGCAGCAGACCTTCGACTCCCAGCGTGCAGCCCAGCATTCCGTCTCCGGGCACGAATTTCCCGAATCCGCAGACGCAGCGCCAGATCCTCTACATCTCCGGTTCTGTGGTCATGCAGGACGGCACACCGCCTCCGGAGCCGGTGGCCATCGAGCGTGTCTGCGGCGGCGCGGCGCACAAAGAGGGGTATACGGATTCGAAGGGTCGTTACCAAATCCAACTCGGGCAAAACTTTGAGCTGCAGGATGTTTCCGAAAGCAGCAATGTAAGCAGCGGTTTGGGCGGCATGAATGGCGGTTCCGGATTTGGGGGGCCGGGGGGTATGGGGATGGGCGGCGTGAGTCCGCGCGACCTTATCGGTTGCGAGGTTCGTGCCATGCTCCCGGGCTTTCAATCGACTACAGCGATGATCCGCGTCGAAGGAGCCTTTGGCGAGATTCGCATGGACACCATCACGCTGCAGCGTCTGGGCGGCGGCGAGGGCACAACCATCAGCCTGACCACGATGCAGGCCCCGAAGGACGCGCGCAAAGCCTACGACAAAGCGCAAAAAGATATTACGAAAAACAATCTCAAAGACGCCGAGAAGGAGCTGACGAAGGCCGTAGAGCAGTATCCGCGATTCGCCGCCGCCTGGGCTCTTTTGGGAATGATCCACCAGCAAAACAAGCAGAACGATGAGGCGTCGAAGGACTTCCAGCAGGCCATTAATGCGGACCCGCAATATGCGAAGCCTTATTTTGGTCTGGCGGTTATCGCTGCCACGCAACAGAATTGGAAGGACACGGTGCGCATGAGCGAGCAGGTGAATCGACTCGCCCCACTCGCTTATCCCGAGGCGTACTTCTTCGGCGGTGTCGCCAGTTACAACCTCGGCAACATGGACGACGCCGAGCGCAACATGCGCAAATATATCTCGCTCGACAATGAACACCGTCGTCCGGTGGCAGCGCTTTACCTGGGCGACATTCTTGCGCGCAAGCAGGACTACGCCGGAGCTGTCGAACAGGCTAAGGCGTATCTCGCACTGGCTCCGAACGCTCCGAATTCACCAGGCGTGCGAGAAAAGTTGAAGCAACTCGAACAACTCAGCGCCGCGCCGGCCAAGCAGCAATGAATTCAGCGCAGCACCTGTGAAGTTCGGTAACAAGGGGATTACAGCTCTACCGGAACGTCGAGCGAGCGCCACATATACCAGCTTGCGACTGAGCAGTAGGGACGCCAGGATTTGGCGATGCGCTCCATCGTCCTCGGCTTAGGCATTACCTTCATTCCATATGCCTTCCGTATGGCGCTGCGCACACCGTAATCGCCGGTCGGCAGGATATTCGGCCTCCGCAGAGCGAACATCAGGAACATGTGCGCAGTCCAGTCGCCGATCCCTTTTACTTGCGTAAGCTCGGCGATCACTTCTTCATCGGCCATTTGCGGAAAACGTTCGAACTCCACAAGTCCATCCCGCGTCTTGCGCGCAAGGTCGCGGATGTAGGTGAGCTTCTGCCTGGAGAGACCGAGCGAGCGCATTTGCTGAGGCCGCAGTTTCAGAATGGAATCGGGTGTAATCTCGCCGCCGGCTTTCGCCTGCAGACGATCGAAGATCGCCCGCGCGGCTTTGCCGTGCAGCTGCTGAAAGACAATCGAGCGCACCAACGCGCGGAAAGTGGGCTCGTGGTACTGCATAGCATAGGGACCGACGCGCTCGATGATGGAAGCGAGCACCGGATCGCCGGCGCGCAAGTGAGCGAGTGCGGCTTCCGCGCCATCCAGCGTTGCTGCGAGTGCCGCAGTAGAGCTCAGTTTTTGCTTGGTTGCAGCTTTCAATGTTCTTAGATTGTAGCCAATCCAGAACGGTACTTCTTCACATCTTTGTATTCTTTAGCCGCTGTCATTCCTCGCGCAGCCGCGAGCCGTTTAGGACCGTCACAGCTTTGTTTTGCTGCGCGGCGAACCTGTTTTCCGGCCCAGGGCAACAAAAGCAGATCCCCCGCTCCGCAGAATCAATGCGATGGTGGCACCAGCTTGTTTCGCGGCGGAGCGAGGGATGACAGTGGTTTAGGAAGGATGGCGGCTCAAAGAGATGGACGACGGTTATTGTGATGCCGAGCTGGCGGTGAGATGCGGTGCGATCTTCTGATACTCGTCTTCGCTCACCGCGCCCTTGCTGACAATCTGGTGCGCGCTTCGATACGGGCGGTCGGCAATGATGGCGTTCGCTCGTGCTTCATCGATGCCGGGCAATCCCATCAGCTCGGCTTTGCTGGCGGTGTTCACGTTCACCTGTGACGAACTCTTGTCGTTCATTCCTTCCTTCACGCCTTGAGCGGCTGCCGTGAGGTCGGTCTTGGCAACACTGGCGCCCTTCTTGATATTGCCAGCAGCCTCGCGTGCGTCCTGCTTTAGTTGCTCGGTTGCGTTTGCTGCCTGCTTGCGGGTGGTTGCAGGATCATTGGAGCAAGCCACTGAAATCAGGGCTACCGCAGACAGAATCGTAATGCCAATCTTAGTTCTCATACCTGCTCTGATTGGACGGACGATCATTCGGAACAGTTGCTCAGAGAAGATGCTCATGGAACAAAGAAAGGCCGGCATCTTCATGCCGGCCTCGAGGAGAAGTTCAGCTCAGAAGCTGAAGCGGAAGCCGAACTCACCGGTAAGCGAGCGCGGAATGTTGGTGCTGGTTGGATTAATAAATCCAGCCGGTTTCTGGAAATCAGCAGAGGTGACGACGCCGGTAAAGTCGTTGCCGTAGTTCGCCCGGTTCGTGAGGTTGAAGGCTTGCGCCATGATCTGCAAGTTGGCTTTTTCGCCGAACTTAAAGTTCTTGCTCAGGCGCGTGTCCAACTGGAAGAACGGATCGCCGCGCAGCGCGTTAAACGGAACGAGGTGGCACTGACCCGCGAAGTAGCAGGCTTGTCCTGCTGCTCCGGTCATGTACGTCGTTGAGCTGCCGTTCGGAACGACCACGGCGCGATTGTCATCGCCGGAGCCGAATCCAAGCGTGTCACTCGGAGCACTCGCGTTGTAAGGCCGTGCGGAGCCGAACTGGAGGATCGGAGCAAATGCAATCCCCCACGGCAGACTCGCCACGCCGCTGATCGTTACGTGATGCCGTTCGTCGTTAAACGTCGGACCCCACTCGAATGGCGAGAACGGATTGTGCGGATCGCGCGGGTAATTCCGGAATGATGTTCCGGTATCGCCATACGAGTACGCTCGGGCCAGTGTGTAGTTCGCCTGGAGAGAGAAATGACGAACCATTTGCTGACGATAGCTGATGTTCATTCCGTCGTAGCGCGAACGTCCGATCGACTGCTCGTCGCGAACACTGCCTAGAACGGGAACTCCAGCGGCAGCAAAAGCTGCATCGAGCCCGCGGCTCGTGCCATCACCAACTAGAGGAAGCTGAGGATTGATGTTGATGGTCTTGTTCAGATGAAGCCCCAAAACGTGGACGTACTCGGCCTCGAGCACTGAAGAATTGCTCAGTTGCCAACTGTAGCCAATGTTCGATTCTTCGGTCTGCGGATTGCGATAAAGGGGATCCATCAGCCGACCAGTGCTGCCGTCGAGCAGTTGACTCGATGGCGCACCCACGGTTGGCAGAGGATCGATTCCATAACGATAGTTCTGGAGTTGAATTCCCGTTCCGGGAACCACGTCGGTCGGAACACCGATCGAAAACTGCGTCTGGAAGATGGTTGCGTTAGCCATCTGCTCCATAAACAGCGGGATGTTCTGGAAGATGTTGCCGTAGTAGAGTCCGAAACCGCCACGTAGCAGATGGCGTCCAGAGCCGGTGAGGTCGTAGGCGAAGCCAACACGAGGACTGAAATTTCGGCTGTCGTCGCTCGGCTTCTTAAAAGTGAACTGCTTTGCGAGCGGACTGATCGCCGAGATCGCAACCATTTCCTGGTACGTGCGGCTGTTGTCGATGGCTGAGCCCCCGACGAAGTTAAAGTCGCGATCCCATCGCAGGCCGAGATTCAGTGTCAGACGCCGGTTTACCTTCCAGTCATCCTGGAAGTAGGTGCCGAACTGCTTGGTGCCTCCGGGAACCGTGGTTGTAGGATCACCGTTCGAGATCGACATGCCGGTCACGATGCCGGGAGTTGCGAATCCCTGGGGCAGCGCGACGATCTGGCTGGGATCGAGTCCGAAGTCTACTTCCAGCGTGTCGTTAAACTCGAAGTATCCACCTAGAGTGGGATTGAAGATGTAGTCCACTCCCGCTTTGAAAGTGTGGTTGTTCCACGTCTTAGAGACATCGTCTTTGAACTGCCACTTACGCTGAAACGACTGTTGTGGCACGTTGGTGTTGGTTCCAAAACAGGAACCGCCGGGACCGCAATTCGCGCTGCCGCCGCTGGGAAACGTAAGCAGCGGAACGCGAACCTTGCTGTCGATCGTGTTGTTCCAGTATTGGAAGCCGAACGTGAAGGTGTTCACAGTCGTATTGGAGAGCGTGCTGTTGAGCGTCAGGTTCGCCAGTTGCAGGTGGTTCAATGTAAAGTTTCCTGCCGTCGCGTCCTGGAAGCCGTCGGACTGATCATTCAGGCTGTTGTTCGCCTGGGAGTTGTAGACGAGATAGGCGCTGTTCTTCGAGTTGATGATGTAATCCGCTCGGCCGTTATAGCGGGTCTCGAAAAACGGCGTCGGGATAACCGACAGTGGCTGCGCTCCGACTGACTTCGCCAGCGACAGCTCGGTAAATGTGTCTGGGCTCTCCTGGATACTGGTGTGCTCGCGCTGGCGCTCGATGGCGAAAAAGCCGAAAAACTTATCTTTTACAAACGGTCCGCCGACGCTGCCGCCGAACTGCTGCCGGCTATAAGGCGGATTCGCGGTCTCGCCCGGTTGCGGATGCTGGTCGGCATTGAACGTCTGGTCGCGGAAGAAGCTGAAGAATGATCCGTGATAGTTGTTCGATCCCGATTTGGTAATCATGTTGATGGCCGCGCCTTCGGAGCGCCCGTTGGCTGCGGAGAAGCGCTGCGTCGAGATCGCGAACTCCTGTACGGCTTCGAGAGGAAGCTGCATCACCGGACCGCCAACCGTGTTGTCTTTGTTGTCGACGCCGTTCACGGTGACGTTCACATTGCGCCCGCCGCTGCCGTTCACGGACAGAATCGCGTATCGATTCTTCGTCGGGTCATATGAGTCCGCGGCTTTCACACCGGGCGCGAGATATGCGAGGTTCGCAACATCACGGCCGATCATCGGCAGGTCTTCCACCTGTCGCGGCGTGATGTTCTGACTCACATCAGTCTTGAGGGAATCGAGCAGCGGAGCTTCCGCGCTCACTTCGACCGACTCCGTGGCCGATCCAATTTTCAACGTGAAGTTTTGAGTGGTCGCGGCACCCACGAGCGTTTCAACGCGTTGCGCTTTCGCGGTATCAAAGCCCTGCATCCCGACGCTGACGTTGTAATAGCCGACTGCCAGCGGATCGACGCGATAGCTGCCGTCGGATCCTGTCTTCACGGTACGGCTTGCGCCTGTAGCGGCGTTTGTGACTGTCACATCGGCTCCCACCACTGCGGCTCCGGTCTTATCTGTCACGGTGCCTTGCAACGTAGAGCTGGCAGTCACCTGACCGAAAGCCAAACTTGTAGACGCAAATAGCAGGCCAAGCAACCATTGAGATATCTTTCTACACATGCCTCTTTCTCCTACTTAGTAAGTTGCGCGAGCGTAGGTTTCATCAAGTAACTCGCCTCGCACAGGGAAGCAGAGGCTCAATGCGTTCTACTCGCGATTTGGCGTGATTGTCTGTTAGTCCCAGCGGCGAAATCCAGACTCCGAGCCAATAAATACGCGCTCGCAGCAAGATTCATGGGACACGACGCTCGATTTAGGGGACAGTGTGATGAACGCCTCTCGTAGGCGGGCGGCAAGCTCTGCGCAAGAAACTTACGCGGTCCTGAGCGCCATAAAATACATAAATCGCACGACCGATGACTTAAAGATATGACTAACTTGCCAGTACCTGACTTACTCCTGTCTGAGCGCGCTTGACGGATCGATCAACGTGACGCGGTGCGCAGGAAGCATGCATGCCAGGCTGGCGACGAATAGAAATACGAATGAAACACCGACGAAGGTGAGAACGTCGCGCGTGCTGGTATTGTAAAGCAGCGAGGCGAGCAGGCGTCCGAGCGCGAGTGCTCCAAGAATTCCCAAAATAGTACCACCGATCGCCAGCGAGAGCCCCTGCTGCAAGAGCATCTGCACGATGGAGCTGCGGGACTGTCCGAGGGCCATACGGATTCCAAGTTCGTGAGAGCGCTGGCTTACAGAAAGAGCCATAACACCGGCGATGCCAGTCGCACTGATGGCTAGAGCCAATGCAGCAAAGATGCCGAGAAGGATGGTTGTGATTCGCGGCGAAGCCACCGACTCCTGCTGCAGCCGCTCGATCGAACTCACGCGGTCAATTGCAATCTGCGGATCGATGGAGTGAATGGTAGAGCTGATGAGACTCGAGACGCTGGAGGGATCTCCGGCTGTCCGGACGATGAGCCAGTTCGCCAATCCAGGAAGGTACAACTGATCTTCCGGAGCTTTCGCCAAACCGTATTCGCGTACGTCGCCAACGATTCCTACGATTTCCGCCCAGTTTTTCCCATCGTCGAGGCTGATATGTTGGCCGATCGGATCTTGATTAGGCCAGCGGTGGCGTGCAAAAGTCTCGTTGATTACAGCCACGCGTTGCGTGTTGTCTTCATCTTCCTGCTGGGTAAAAGTTCTGCCTGCAATGAGCGGTTGCCGCAGTGTTGCAAAGTAATCCTTGTCGACAGTTGGGGTATCGACGGTCGCGGATTCCTCGCGCCCAGATCGACCCTGGATGCGAATCAGGTTTGTGTTTGGTCCATTGACGATCCCACCAGGATTGAACGGGAAATTGCTGGCCAATGCCGCGGACTCAACGCCGCTGGTGTTATTCACGCGAAGCAGCACCTGGTTGATCAGAGCGGTGGCTTTTGCTGCCGTATCGTATTTCGTGAAATTCAGACTTATCCGCATGGTCAGCAGCCGATCCGGTCGGAATCCCGGATCGACACGTTCGAGCGTAAGAATGCTGCGCATCATTAATCCTGCGCCGATCAGCAGCACAAATGAGACGGTCACCTGCGCAACGACCAACCCGGCACGAAGGCGCTGGCCGCCAAGATTGGTGGAGCTTTGATTTCCTGCCTGCTTAAGAGCGTCATTCAGGTGCCCAGTCGATGAGAAAGCAGGAGCCATGCCGAAGAGCAGTCCGGCCCCGACTGAAACCAGAAAGGTGAAGAGGAGCACGTGCCAATCGAGCTTCACCTCGGCGGCTCGCGTAGTAAACCTTGCGGCAAACTTCACCAGAAGCTGGAGCACCGGCGGAGCGATTACCAATCCAAGCGCTCCTCCGCCGAGAGCCAGCAGAACGGTCTCGGTCAGGAGTTGCCGGGCGATGCGGAACCTGCTCGCGCCGAGTGCGCTGCGTACAGCCAGTTCTTTTTCCCGTTTCAGGACTCGAGCGAGCATCAGGTTGGCCACGTTGGCGCAGGCGATCAGCAGTACGAATGCGGAGGCGCCGAGCAGGATGAGCAGCGTCATGCGAGCTCGCCGCGTGAGCTCTGACTGAAGTGGAGCGGCGGTGAGTCCATATCCGTATTCGGGTTTGTAGCTCTTCGGATATGTCGCTTCGAGTCGATGCGCGATCGTAGAAAGATCGGCCTGAGCTGTCTCCAGCCGAACGCCCGGCTTCATGCGCCCGAATGCCATCATCATGCGCGCGTCTCGATTTTCGCGAAACGCTTTGGATGAACGGGTCGGGCAGGCGCTCGTCGGCATGTACACATCGTTCTCGGCCGGATATTGCGGAATCGGCGGCAGCACGCCGATCACCGTGTGCGGCCGATTGTTCATGCGAAACACTTTGCCGACAATATTGGGATCGCCACCCTGATGATGCTGCCAGTAGTCGTAGCTGAGCATCAGGACGGCATCCGCATTCGGCGATTCGTCGCTCTCGAGAAAGTTGCGCCCGAGCAGAGGCTTCACGCCGAGGACATCGAAAAAGTTGTGTGAGACAACGCCCGTCTGCACGCGCTCGGCGGAATTGTTCCCCAGCAGCAGAAACGCCATGCTGTGATACTCGACGATTCCCGAAAGCGTATGGTTCTGGCGGTAATCGTCGAGTTCCTTTACCGAAAAGGGAACGTTGGGAATGTTGATCTTCTTGGCGTATTGATGGAGGACAATGAGGTCCTCTCCGTGCGGATAAGGCAGGGGCCGCAACAGCACGCCATAGACGACGCTGAAGATCGCGGTATTTGCGCCGATTCCCAGGGCGAGCGTAAGAATTACGAGCGCAGAAAATCCGGGATTGCGCGAGATCATGCGCACGCCGAATCTCAAGTCCTGAATCAAAGTTTCCAGCCACGCTCCCGAGCGCACATCGCGCACCTGTTCCTTCACCTGATCCGATCCGCCGAGTTCGATCTTCGCCGCGCGCGTTGCCTTCTCACGAGTCATGCCGCGCTCCATCTTCTCGTCGATCAGCATGGCCAGATAGGACGAGACTTCCTGATCAAGCTGCGCATCCACCTGCTGCTTGCGAAACAGATTGCGAAAGAAGCTGCGAACTCGGGTCGTCGTCATCGGCTACCTCAAGGTTAAGTACTCACTAGATTTCATTGCGCTTGCCGGCTTTCTTGTAATTTCGTGATTGTGTGATTTCGTGATTTCGCGATGGGAAAGACCAAATCACGAAATCGCGAAATCAGGAAATCACGAAATCGAATGGCCACGGTTACATCGCATCGACCCACTTCTGTGGAGACTTATCGAACACTTCCTTGTGGTCGTCTGAGCAGAAGTAGTAAGTTTTGCCTTTGAATTCCGATTTAGGAGCGCTCTTGGGATCAACGTCCATATCGCATACAGCGCATAACGGGTGCTCGGCGGTCGAAACCAGCTTCGCCGCATAGACCTGATTCGAATTGGGATCGGTCCAGCCTTTGCCCTGATACTCCATTTGATAGGCGGTGGCTTCGGCTGTCTCACGCCCGTAATATCGCTCAACGACGTGCAGTGCCAAATCGATACCCGACGAGAGCCCGCCAGCTGTCGCGATGTTGCCGTTATCGACAAACCGCGCTCCGCGCTTGAGTTGAATGTTGGGATAGTCCATCGCCATCTGCTTGTAAGAGGAATGATGCGTGGTGGCCGCTTTTCCAGAAAGCAAACCGGTATTCGCCAGCAGGAACGCTCCGGTACAAACCGACATGGTCACGTCGGCTGTTTTTGCAGATTGGCGAATCCAGTTCTGCATCGCTTCGCTCGGATGCTTCTGCGCCGATTGAGCCGGGATTACGATCACTTTCGGAGCAGGAGCGTCGGCAAAGCTGTAATCGGGAATGATCTTCATTCCGCCACTGGCGCGAATGGGCTTGGTTGTTTCAGCAACCGTGAAGAGAGTGAACATGCCCATCTTCATGTTCATGCCATTGCCACTCATTGCATCCTGAAAGACTTCCCATGGTCCGGCAAAGTCGATCATGACGGCGCCGTCGGAAAGTACGAAAGCTACCGGAATACCGCCCTCGGCAGGAGGCTTGAGTGGAGCTGACGATGAACTTGTATTATCGAGTCCGATCGCCATCCAGGACTTTGCTCCAAATGGAAACGCGGAGATGCATCCTAGTGCCGCTCCGCCTTTGAGTAGATCGCGTCTTTTCATGTGTCCTCCTTGCACCAACAGAACCGCCGGCGGTAGCCGGTGGGGCAGCCGCGCGTGTTGCGGCTGCGTTTTTTCCTACTGCTCACCGTGTCGTCGCGCTCGGAGCTCGCCATTCGGCGATCTCCGACCCACGGCCTATCGGCGGCGGTTCTGTCGTGCTACGAACTTGCCAATGCTTGCGAGATCGCCAGTGAGATTCGGCTCCAGCGCTCGCTCTCCGTCTCAAGTTGTCGTTTTCCCGATTTGGTAAGTCGGTAGTACTTCGCGCGACGATTATTTTCCGACTCTCCCCAAACGGAACTCACCCAGCCTTCCTCTTCCATGCGGTGCAGCGCAGGGAAGAGCGATCCCGGTTTCACTTGAAACGTTCCTCCGGTGATCTGCTCTACTCGTCTTGCAATTCCCAGTCCATGCATTTGCTCGAGCGCGAGCGACTTCAAAATGAGTAGATCGAGCGTTCCCTGCAACAGCGCCGTTTGCTCCTGTCCCACGTGCATGCTCCTATCGACGTTCTGTAGGAGCATAGGTTAGCAGACGTATAGAACGTCAATAGGAGAATTTTTCGGAACGGCACTTTGGGACGATCAGGGCGTGTAGGAGTGGCTCGCTATGCGAATGTGCGTGTTCGCTTTCGGACACTCGCGTGTGAATGTGAACATAGCGTGCGGTTCAAAGAGGGAGATATTGTGCGCGGATGTTCGTGATCAAGTCAAAGAGTCGGACACTAGAGCCGGGTCTGCATGAACGCAAAATATTTCGCTTGACTTTCGCCTGCTTTCGGGATAGCACAGAAGTATGGCTGTTTCCCAATTCCGGAATGCGAATTTCACGCGGCGCACGGCTCTTCCAAAATTCGGCGTTAACGCCGAAAGCTCTGGGGTTAACGCCGTGGAAAATTCGGGGTTAACGCCGTGGAAAAAGACGGGTTAACCCCGTGGAAATTTCGGCGTTAACCCCAAGCTACAATTTGAAGAGTTTTGCACTGAAATGCCCTCAGAAATCTGCCGAAACCTTCATAGTTTCTTTGGTTTGGATGTGCTCGCATGAATCAAGATTCGGGCAACTTTTAGCGTTTTAGGGGGTGGAGAAGTGAGTTCTGCACAATTGGGGACCGCGACCCAGCCGATATCAGGCAAGCTGTTGGCACTGAAAGTGCCCGACCTGGAAGAAGACTCGAGGTCTCCTAATGACTAACGTTTTCCAGGACGTACGCTACGCCGTCCGGCAACTGCTCAAGTCACCCTCGTTTGCGGTCACAGCCTTGTTGACGTTAGCCGTTGGCATCGGCGCCAACGTTGTCGTCTTTGGCGTTTTGAACTCGCTGCTGTTAAACCCACTGCCGGTGCGGCAGCCGGAGCGCGTGTATACCATCGAGCACGTTCGTCGAAATAACCCGTTGAACAGTTCCTTCCCGGCCTATCGTGATTTGCGCGATCGCAATCACGTCTTTTCCGATTTGGCAGCCGATCGCGTGATGCGCGTTGGCCTGGAGGCGCAGGGCGCAGCGCAGCCGGTGTGGGGTTACGAGATTACCGGCAATTACTTTCAAGCGATGAGCATCCGTCCCATTCTGGGAAGATTCATCGATCCTTCCGACGAAAAGGGAGACCACGCCGCCGACGTGGCCGTGCTGAGCTATGGATGCTGGAAGTCGCGCTTCGACGCCGATCCCAACATCGTCGGCAAGAGCGTTCGCATCAACAAGCAGCCCTACACGGTGATCGGAGTCGCGCCCGCGGACTTCCAAGGAACGGAAAAAATGTTCTGGCCGGAAGTGTGGGTGCCGATTCTCAACGAGGCGGCAATCGAAGGTTACGCGTTCCTGAATCAGCGCAACGATCAAAACTCCTGGCTGGTGGGGAGACTGAATGATGGCGTCTCGCCGCAGCAGGCCGAAGCGGACCTTGACAACATCGGCGCGCAACTGGCGAAGGAGTATCCACGAACCGATGAAGGGCTGAAGTTCCATCTGAATCGACCTGGATTTCTGGGAGACATGCTCGGCGGGCCGGTGCGCGGCTTCATGTTTGGCGTGATGCTGCTGGCGGTGCTGGTGCTGCTGGCAGCGTGTACCAATTTGGGAGGGCTGCTGGCGGCGCGAACGTCCGATCGATCGCGCGAGTTGGCCATCCGCGTTGCCATTGGATCGAGCCGCTCGCGCATTCTGCGCCAGCTTATGGCGGAGTCGGTGGTGGTCGCCGTTTGCGGAGGCGCGCTGGCGCTGTTGTTGGCGGCAGCTTTGTTGCGCGCGATTACGCAATGGCGTCCGGTTGCAGATTTTCCGATCCAGTTTCTTGTGCGGCCTGACAGCCGGCTGTATGTGTTCGCGCTATTGATGTCCATCGCGACCGGCCTGTTCTTTGGTTGTACGCCCATTCGACAAATCTGGAAGACCGATCCCAATCACGTCCTGCGAAGCGGGGGAACACAGATCGGTTCGACAGGGTTCGCATTCCGCGACATCTTGCTTGGAGTGCAGATCGCCGTCTGCTGCTTGCTGGTCACGGCCTGCTTCGTTGCACTGCGTGGTCTGCAAGGCGCACTGAGAACCCCCCTCGGATTTGAGCCACAAGGCGTTACGCTTGCGAATTTTGATCTTCACCTCGCCGGCTACAGCGACGCCGAGGTGCCGGCGCTCCAGCGACAGCTCCTCGAGTCGGTTTCGCATCTGCCCGGAGTGACTCTTGCGGCCTACAGCAATACCACGCCACTGGCGCTCGATCAGTCGAGCACGCACGTTTTCAAAGCGGACGAAATCGATTTTCGCGAATCGAACAGGAGATTCAACGCCAGCTACTACCAGGTTTCTCCTGAATATTTCGCGGCGGCAGGCACGCGGGTGCTCGCAGGACGCGAATTCACCTGGCATGACGACATGAGTTCGCCTCAGGTAGCCGTGGTGAACGCTTCCTTTGCCCGCAAGCTGTTTGGAAGCGAGCATGCCCTCGGGAAGCAGTTCCGAGCGAACGGAAGCAAGCCGTGGGAGATCGTTGGCATAGTCGAAGATGGAAAATATGAACAGCTCACCGAAGACGCGCGCCCCGCGATCTTTTACCCCATTCTGCAGTCGCCGAACAGTTCTACAACGTTAGTAGTGCGCTCAACCGCACCTGCTGCGGCGATGATTGCCGCGATTCACGCGGCGATCAATCACGTGGACCAAGACATTCCCATATTTGAACTTGGCGCCTGGCCGGACTCGCTCGGTTTCATGATGCTTCCCACGATGGCAGCGACCGTAGCCTTGAGCGTCTTCGGCTCGCTGGCAATCATCCTGGCGGTGACCGGACTGTTCGGGATGGCCTCTTACACGGTGAGCAAGCGGCTGAGAGAACTTGGCATACGAGTTGCTCTGGGCGCTCAGCAAATGCAAGTCCTGAAAGCTGCCCTCTCACGGACCCTCCTACTCCTGGCAGTCGGTTCCATTTCGGGACTCGTGCTCGGCGTAGCTGCGAGCAGGCTTCTGGAGAGCATTGTGTATCACGCGTCGGCTAGCGATCCGCTGGTGCTGCTCGGAGTCGCATTCACGATGGCGCTGGTCGGAGTCATTTCGGCCTCAATCCCCGCGAGTCGCGCACTCGCGATCCATCCGATCGACTTGCTGCGAGAAGAGTAGCTGCATGTTCGAGGGCCTGGCGGAACACAAATGTTGCAAGACGAGATGGAAACATCGTTCAGGTTCCGAGGGTATATTGGAGCGATGCGCAGAACCGCAGCCGTTGTCTGCCTCGTTGCTATGCTGTGTGCTGCACCATTTGTATCTGCGCAGGCGCGCCGGCGGCCACCGCTTCAGATCGTCACTCCGGCTCTGCCGGCGCCAGTCGCCGGTGAAAAGTACGATGTCCAATTGCGTGCGATCGGAGGACATCCTCCGTATCGCTGGACTATCGAGGGGCAAAAGGCATTACCTTCCGGCCTCAGTCTCGATGCCAATTCGGGACGGATCACCGGTACGCCGACATCCAGCGATGAGTTTTCTGTACTCGTGCAGGTTGCCGACTCGCTCGAACCGCCTTTGACGCACAGCAAATTGCTCGTCGCTCAAAGCGGCGCTCCGTTAACCGTGCGCTGGACCGTTCGTCCGCACGTCGTGGCCAACAATATTGCAGGCGCAGTACGCGTAGTGAATGGAAGTCATGACACCGTGGACATGACTGTATTTGTCGTCGCAGTGAACGAATATGGCCGGGCAACAGCGCTCCGCTACGAACGGCTGAATCTGCCGCCGGGGAAAGAAACTCCCGATTTGTCATTCGACGTCTCCTTACCAATCGGACAATACGTGGCACACGTGGATGCGGTCGGAGAAGTCGCCGAGAAGAAGGCCATCTATCGTGATCGGCGGGAAGTTGAGGGACTCGTCGTTCAGTCGCAGTAAGCCATTATTTCCGCTCACGGCATCCGCCGACCATCATCGAAAGGCCGCCCACAATAAGGATGGAGCCGATTGCCCCCGGCATTGGGCGTCGCTCAATCCGCTCCGACGAACCCACGCCAATGCCGCCGGTTTGAAATCTTTGCGGGCTGGAGTGCGGCACGAGAATCAGGAACGAAACCAGGCCGAGTACTACACAGACAAGTCCATACCAGAAGAGAGTCTTCATAGGCTTCTCAATCGAAGGGCGCGTTCTTCAACTTGAGCTGGTGATGCTTATTTAGATGCGAGGGCGTGGCCCTCGGCAAATCGCTGCGGTGCCGTGGGTTAGAGCTGTGGCTGCTCCGGCGATCGCTGATGAACCAGCTCTCATAAGAGCCAGTGAGTAGAATTGCTTTATGTCTGTTGCTCGCACTGCGCGTTCTGAAGTCGCCTCGATGCCGGAAGTGCCACTCACCATCGAAGGCTACAGCGTTCTTCATCAGATGATGAAGGTTCGCTGGAGCGAGTGGCGCAAGCTGAACGGGAGCGAAAAGCGCGAGATCGCGGACGAGGCCAGCGCGATTTTTTCTGCGATGGAGCAGAATCACAACGGGCAGTCTGCTCTTTATTCTTTGCTTGGCCATAAGGGCGATTTGCTGCTGGTTCACTTTCGGGAATCGTTCGACGCGCTGAACCAGGCGCAATTGCAGCTCTCGCGCTCGCGATTGAACGATTTTCTCGAGCCTGCATCTTCTTACTTGTCAGTCATCGAACTTGGACTTTACGAATCAACGGTGAAGGCCTATCGCGCTCTCATGGAGCGCGGGATCGAGCCGCATTCTCCTGAATGGAAACGCGAGATCGAGGAGACGCTGGCCCGACAACGCGAAGCAATGCATTCACGACTGTATCCCGCCATGCCGCCGAATCGATATATCTGCTTCTACCCAATGGATCGTCGTCGCGGCGAGGACAAAAACTGGTACACGCTTTCCATTGAAGAACGCCAGAGGCAGATGAATGAGCACGGGCTTATCGGACGTCGCTATGCTGGCGAGGTGAAACAGATCATCACTGGCTCGATTGGATTCGATGATTGGGAGTGGGGCGTCACGCTCTTCGCCGATGATCCGCTGGTGTTCAAGAGATTGATTTACGAAATGCGTTTCGACGAAGTCAGTGCCGTGTACGCGCTGTTCGGGGCTTTCTTTGTGGGTATTCGGTATGCTGCGAACGACTTAAGGAAGTTGTTGGAAGGTGAAGCAGATAGACCCTAGTCGATGTTCGCCCAGTTCCCATTAATCACAGGTGCGGGAGAGCGAACAGAATCGGCGGCGGTAGCCGCTGGGCCGGAGATGGCCGGATGGCCAGCTCCGGGTTCAACGATGCTGCAGCCGATTTCGAGAAACGCAGCCGCACAAGACGCGGCTGCCCCAGCGCCTACCGGCGCCGGTTCTGTTGTGTTTGGAAATAGAGAAACACTGGAATCCCCGCCAAAATCACTGCGCTCCCAATTAGGGAACGGCCGAGATTCTCCGCAAAGGTTGAATAAAGCAGGAATGCCGCGGCGACGATGAAGATCGCCGGCACCACCGGATACCCCCACGCGCGATATGGACGCGGCGCGTCCGGCATTCGCTTCCGAAAAATGAAGATTGTGCTGGCAGCAACCATGTAGAAGAGCCATTCGGCGAAGATGGCGATGGAAAATAGTTGCTGAAATCGCGAGACCATCAACAGCAGAGCGCACGACAAAATCGCTTGCACGATCAGCGAATTTCCCGGCGTGAGAAAGCGCGGATGAACTTCGGCCAGGACGCGGAAGAAGTATCCGTCGCGGGCGACGGCGAAAGGCACTCGACCTCCACTCATGACCGTCCCATTCAGGCCGACGACCATCGAGAGCGCCATGCCTGCGGAGACGATCATGGCTCCCACCGCTCCGATCGCGAGCAGCGTGGCATCGGATGCAGGACGATCCGAGGCCGCGACTTGAGCAGCAGGAAGCACGTACTGCACGGCCGCGTTCGTGGCCATGTAGAGCACCGCAACGGCGAGCACTCCAACGATGAGGCCCAGCGGGATATTCCGCTCGGGGTGCTCGATCTCTTCGCTGACCATATTCAGATCGTTCCATCCGTCATATGCCCAGAGCGCCGCAACCAGAGCGATCATGAAACCGTTAACGCCGCCCGTGGCTCCCGCGAAAGTGGTCGAAAAATTGTGGAAGGTGCCGCCGCGAAAGCTGAATGCGACGCCGACGATAGCTCCGATCATCAGCACCTTGAGCCAGGTGAAGATGTATTGAAAGTCTCCAGCTTTGCGCACGCCGATGTAGTTGAGTCCCGAAATGAGAATCGTGACCAGGATGGCTCCAACTTGAGCCCAGGTGATCGTAAATGGCGTGGCTATCGCGACGTTACCCAGGAAGCTGAAGGTGTTGAAGGTGCCGAGGATGCGCATCACTCCGATCGTGATGGTCGCAATCGATGCAGGTTTGGCGATTACGAACCATGTCCACGCGTACAGGAAGCCGGCGAGTGGACCGTAGCCGTCGCGGACATAGACATACTCGCCGCCGGCTTGCGGCTTCAGCGCTCCCAGTTCGGCATACGTGAGCGCGCCGAAAACGGAAAGAACTCCTCCGACAATCCATGCCAGATAAACCAGCTTGGCGGAGCCGACCGCCTGCATCATTTCTTTGGGAACGAGGAAGATTCCGCTGCCGATAATCGTGCCTACAACGATTGCAATGGCATGGCGCAGGCCTAGCGCGCGCGGCAGTTGAGCCGATTCGGTCCGCGCCATTGCCGTCATTTCATGCATGCTGCCGCTCCGCGGCGGGAGTGGTGAACAGGCTGACGCCGTACCCGACAACGAACGTCACAACTGTGCCGATGGCTACGAGCCATGTATACGCGATGCTGAATCCCGCCCAGGTCGCGAATTGCTTGGCCCCCAGCCATAAATATAGGTTCAGCGCCAGTCCGCAGATCATGCCGACGATTGCGCCGCCCTCTGTGGCGCGGCGGGTGAGAATGCCCAGCAGGAAGACGCCGAGCAGGGAACCGTAGGCGACAGAGATGATCGTGAGTCCGATCTCGACTACGCGGCCGCCGTGCCGCGACAGCAGCGCCAGTCCAAAGAGCACGATGCCCCAGATGATCGTTGCAAAACGGGAGATCGCTACGCGGCGCTTCTCCGACGCTTGCGGATTTCGACGCAGGTAAAAATCAACAACTGTCGTTGAGGAAAGAGAGTTGATCGCGGCGCTGAGGTTTGACATGGCTGCCGCGAGAATGGCGGCGATCAGTAATCCTGAAATGCCGTGCGGCATGCGATTGACAACGAATGACGGGAAGATGCGGTCGGAACTCGCAAACGCTGTTACTGGCGGGAACAGCTTGTAAAACGCATAAAGCGAAGCTCCGACCAACAGAAACAATCCGAACTGAATAAAAATGAAAACACCGCTGGAGAGAAGCGCGATCTTCGACTGGCGTTCATTTCTGGCCGCCAGCAAACGCTGCACCATGAGCTGATCGGTGCCGTGCGTCGAAGTCGTAAGAAACGTTCCGCCGATCACTCCAGCCCAGAAGCTGTAGCTGTTCGATGGGCTGAAGCTGAAATCGAAGATGCGAAACTTTCCCGCGCTGCCGGCGATCTGGTGCACGGTATTCCAACCGCCGGGCATGAGATGAAGGATGGTGAAAAATCCAACGACCGTTCCGGCGACGTAGATGCTCATCTGTACCACGTCGGTCCACACGACTGCAGACATGCCGCCTTCGAACGTATAAATCAGCGTTAGCAGCGTGATGATCGCGACCGAAAGAATGTCGCGACTGTCTCCAGAAAGCCCGAAACGGGCAAAGATGCTGCTGAGCGCAATCGCGATGACGATCGAGATCGCCCAGACACGCACGCCTTCTGCTGCTGCCCGGGTCGCTAGAAACAACCCGGCGGTGACACGATGAAGGCGGCGTCCGAAGCGATGATCGATGAGTTGGTAGGCCGTGAAGAAATCGCCGCGAAAATATTGCGGCACAAAAATTATGCAGATCACTACGCGCGCGACTAAATATCCAAGAACGAGCTGCAGAAAACCGAAATCCCGATCGTAGGCGAGGCCGGGAATGCTGATCACGGTCAGCGTGCTCGTCTCGGCGGAGACAATCGAGAGCGAAATTGCCCACCACGGGATATTGCGATCAGCGAGGAAGTAACTTTTCAGCGAGCGATCGGCGGAGCGGAAATGAATGCCAAAGAGGGTGATGCCGAGCAGATAAACCGCGAGCAGTGTGAGGTCGAGAGCGTTGAGTCCCATGCCGGAGATGCTTCATGACGATACAGGAGTTCTCCGCAGGTTGAAAGTTCGTTTAACCCCATTTTTCACCACGGAGCCACAGAGCACACGGAGAAAAGCATTCGGGGTTTGTCGCTTAGTCCATCAACCGAGGGTTGGTGCTCCGTCTGTTTTTTGGTGGTCAGATTGCGGCAGCGACGTTTCAGGATTTACTGCCAGGTTTTGCCGATTCGGCCACTTCCAAAGTTTTCTCCGTGTTCTCCGTGTCTCCGTGGTGAGAAACGGTTTGACTCCGCAAGAAGAGCCTGTGTTCGCGTTCTAGAATTGAATGCTACTTTCAGAACGGAGTGCAATTTGAAACTCGCTATAGCTCTGCTCATGCTTGCCAGCGTCGTCGCGACGGCGCAGGAGAATCGCGGCCCGAACTTTCTGCCGAATTCCATTTCTGTGGGCGCCGATGGAGAATTCGAATCGGCTCCTGATACCGCAGTTATCACCTGCTCAATCACCGCGCAGGAAAATACTTCGCAGGCCGCTTTCGAGAGCGCCAGTCGGCTTGCCGAGCAGTTGCGCGATGCTCTGCGCAAGGCCGGCATCGATCCGAAGTCGGCTGAGCTTTCGCGCTACAGCCTCTATCCAGTGATCGATTACAAGAATCCCAAGCAGAAGGTAGTCGGCTATCGCGTGGGCACAAGCGTGACGATTAAGCTGAAAAACTTCGAGAAGATCGCTCCTGTCACCGAAGCACTCGCCGGACTGAATGGCATCACGGGACAGAACATGAGTTACGACCTCGAAGATGTCGATGCAGCTAAGCAGAAAGCAATTGATAAAGCGTATGAACGCGCGCGCATGTATGCGGACACTCTCGCGAAAGCGAGTGGCAAACAGCTTGGCGCGTTGATGTCAGCTTCAGTCGACACCCAGCAGGCGATTCCTGTGATGCCTTACGCGCGCACCATGGCGATGGAAGGAGCAGTGGCCAAAGCTCCGACGGAGGACTTCGCCGCCAGCAAGGTGAAGGTTACGGCTCATGTGAATGCGGTGTTTGGGGTTGAGTAGTCCGCGCGCCGTGGCGTCGGTTTGGTCAGTACCGTTCGCGGTAGCGAATGGGTGAGCGAACCCTCCCGACACTTACACACCCATTCCCTACCGGGAACGGTACTGACTCGACAACCGTACCGACCGAACAATAGTTGTCGGAGCTAGTCTCTCAACTTAGCCAACAAATCCTGCGGGTGAACCGGCTTGGCGAGGATGTCAAAGTGATGTCCGCGGGCGCGGGCGTTTTCTAATAACTTCGCTGTGGCTGCCTGTCCTGAGAAAAGAAGAATTTTGCAGCTTGGCAGGAATTGGCGGATGTTGATGGCGGCGTCGATGCCGTTCATGTCGTCCATCATCACGTCGCTGATGATCAGATCGGGGCGCTCGCTGCGCGCCTTCTCAATCGCTCCAGTGCCGCTATAGACGGCCGTCGCCGCAAATCCGTTCTGGTTGAGGATGATCGCTAGAGTGTCGGCGATCACGCGCTCGTCGTCTACGACCAGAACTTTGGGTTTTTGTTTATTGCTGTTGTTGTCTGCCATCAGTGGTGATTCCCTGGTTTCCCGGCCAGGCAAGAAGTCTCTGGAGCGGGGGATTCGCAGAAGCGGCGATAACTTCTCTGTTTGAGATTATAGCGGATGCACAAGTTGGCGGACTCTGGCGGCAGGTGCTGTCGCAAGTTAGCGGTTCACTCGATACTTACAGTTACATCGCGAGTGCCGAAGATGCGGATGGCGATGAACGTAAAAGCCAGTCCCTCCAGTAGCGCAGCAAAGACTGCAGGCCAAACAATGTTGGGCGCGAGTCCACCGGCGGAGCTCATGAGTGTGGCGGCCGAGGCGATCGCCGCATTCGGTTTCGACATAGCTAGCGGCGCGAAGGCCGCGCTTCCGGCGACCGCTGCAGCCAGGAATGGATGAAGGAACGTCGCAAATAACAATGACAGTGCCGCTGCCCAGAATGCTGCGGTGAATCCTTGTGCGAGCAGGCAGATGCACGCTGCCAAAGTCGGTCCTGAAGTTCCAACCAGCCAGATCACCGAGCCGGCAACTGCGGCGAAGTAGATTGCGGCGAATGCTGAACACGCCAGCAGCAGTCCGCATAAATATTGGCCACGGCTGATGCCTTTGGAGAGCACTCCGATAATCCGCCGAGAACGTTTTTCGTTGTACACAGCAGAGCTTGCGAGAAACGCGACGACTGCGACTCCGTAGAAAACTTCCTGCTGCACGATCTCCGTGACTTCGACTCTGTTCGCGCGATGCTCAGGAGACCAGGTGAAAGCTCCAAGCAGGAACGGCCATACGACGAACGCGAGCAGCAACCAGCGGTTCTGGCGAATGAAGCTTCTTGTCAGAAGCAGGAGTGGAATCATTGATGCGTCCCGTCGGACGGCGTAGATGGCCTCATTAGCTGCACGAAGAGATCCTCTAAATTTCGCGTTCGCGGAGTAACGCTCACGACCCTTCCGCCTCCATTCCAAATCTTCTCAATCGCCTGCTGCTGATGCTGCTTGTCGACGACGAATGTGCAGCGACCGTTTTGCTGATGCGCTTCCCGAGCGAAGTCTGGCGCGGAAGCAAGCCCTTCGGCGACGATTTCAAATTCGCTCGCA
>DASTZZ010000109.1 GCA_035764005.1 Terriglobales bacterium | reverse complement strand
TGGAGTGAACCCCAAAAATGAGACAGGGAAATAAGGGACTGAGTACATTGAATGGAGAAAGGCAATGGACTTGGCCCGAGGCAGCTACAGTCGTGATTTCAAGATATCGGTGATGCGGGCGATGGATGCCGGCGAGAGCGGGGGCAGAGTGGCCCGACGTCTGCAGCTCAGCCCGAAGCTGATCGAGCGTTGGCGAGGGGAATGGCGGGCGCGTGGGGAAGCGTCATTTCCCGGCAGCGGACGGCGAGCGCTGCCGAAGCTGGCGGCGGAAGAGCGGAGCGTGGCCGAACTGGAGCGCAAGATCGGCCAGCTCACGCTGGAGAATGACTTTTTAAAAAAAGCCTTGCAGCATTTCAGGGAGTATCATCCGCCGGCCGTGGTCAGTGGCGCGACTGCGTGTGCCGCCAGATCCGGCAAGCCAGTCAAGGCGGTGCGCAAGTGAAGCGGCTGTGCACAGCGGCGGGAGTGAGTCGAGCCAGCTACTATCGCAGCCTGATGGTGAGGGCCAGCAAAGGCGAGGTCATGGCGGTGCGCCATGAGCTGCAGCGGATCGCGCTGGAGTTTCCCGCCTACGGTTATCGTCGCCTCACGCCGGAGCTGAAGCGGCGTGGATATCGAGTCAATCACAAACGTGTGCTGCGGCTGATGCGGGCCGACAACCTGCTCTGTCTGAGGCGCAAGTCGTTTGTGCGGACTACGAACTCGGAGCATGGCTGGCCGGTATATCCGAACCTGGCCGCGAAGATGGAAACCACGGCCAGCAATCAGCTGTGGGTCGCCGACATCACCTACATCCGCCTGCTGCGCGAGTTTGTCTATTTGGCGGTGGTGCTGGACGCCTGGTCGCGCCGAGTGGTGGGCTGGGCCTTGGGACGAAGCTTGGAAGCCGAGCTGACATTAGCCGCGCTGCGCATGGCGATTGCCGAGCGTCGTCCCGCTTCGGGACTCGTGCACCATTCCGATCGCGGCGTGCAATATGCGTGTGCAGCCTACCGCGAGTTGCTTGAGGAACACGACATCCGCGGCAGCATGAGTCGCAAAGGCAATCCCTACGACAACGCCTTTGCCGAGAGCTTCATGAAAACTCTGAAGCACGAGGAAGTTTATCGCAACGAATATCGCGATCTGAACGAAGCGGTGGCGGGCATCGGCCAGTTCCTCGATCGCGTTTACAACCACCAACGTCTACATTCCGCGCTTGGCTATGTGGCTCCGGTCGAGTTCGAGGCGGCGCAAGCATGAACCCCACAGCGTTTCCCATTTCGGAGCGCTGGGGACTCTGTCCCCAGACCCCTGGGATTTATCGCCTGTGGGCCAAAATGGCATTGCTAGGAGAGCCAGGGCGGCCGCAGCCGCCCCGTGCCACTTCGGCAACTGAGTCGGCGCTCGGGTTGCGTCCCCGCAGAGCCCTATCCTCCGCTCAGCTATGCGCAGAGTGGACTATCAACAACCAGCCGAGCAATAGGTTTGCATTGAACGGCCCTTACCCCCTTAATTCCGTGTCTCACTCCAAGGGTTCACTTCAAGGGTACAGGTTAGAGGTGACAGGGCAAAGGACATGATCGGGTGAACGCGTTGAGTGAAGAAGGTAATCGGCAATCGGCTGTCGCCAAAAACAACAACAAAAGGTGACACAGATCACATGTGGCTTTTGCAACTCGCAAATCTTCGCTCTTGGCATACTATGCTGCGCCACTTTTCGAACAACGGTCTTCCCGCTTGGGACTTCTTTATTAGAGGGATCTCGCCGTGAGCCTGCTTCTGGTTGTTATTACGACTCTCGTCGTCGTGGGTGTGCTGGCCTTCCTGCGTGTGGCGACGAGGCCGGCATTTCGTCAGCGTCCTGACCAGGTTGTGATTCGGCGTCCGGGACAGCGCATGTTCGGCGCTCCAGAGCCGCTTGGGGCTACCGGAGCCGAGGACCTCCCCTTTGCTTTACTCAGCCAGGCGGCATACAAGCACAAGCCCGATGCCAAGCGGGTGAAGGCCGGCGCGTCACTTGATCCCGATGCGGAACTGGGGAAACGCGGCTGGACGATGTGGCCGGACTTCGGCGACCCTGCCTTGCATAAGCAAATCCGAAACGTGCATCTGCGGGCCGAGGTCTGGTGGCATTTACAGCAGAAAAAGATTGCCGTGGCTTTTGGTGGAACGGTGTTCACCAATATCAGCGACTGGCGAGCGAATCTCCGCTGGTTTATTCCTCACCAGAACGACGAATACACCGTGATCGTGAAGAGTTTTGGCCGCGCATTTGAGGCGGAGTATGGGAAGAAGCTGAAGGAAGCCGGGTGGAATCCGGGTGAGCGAATCCAGCTGTTTTCGACCGGGCATTCGCTGGGCGGAGGCCTGGCGCAGGAATTCGCCTACTCTCTGCCGCTCAGCGACGCGGTGCCGCGAGTGGCGAAGGTTTACGCCATCGATCCTTCTCCGGTGACCGGCTTTTATAGCGTCGAGAAGAACGTTCGCGAGGTGAACGTTCTCGAGCTTGCTATCGATCGCATCTTCGAACGCGGCGAGATTCTGGCATTTCTCCGCTCCATCGTGAGCATCTTCGTTCCGCCGCGCAGAAAGTCCCCGACGATCCGGCAGATTCGGTACAACCTGTTCCCAACATGGAACCCCATTACGGGACACTCGATCGCGGAGTTCGTCTTCCACCTGAATCAGCAGCTCGAGAAAGTGCCAAAGCCAACGACTCCCGGCTCGTGCGCGGTCGCCGGTCGGTAAGGACGAGACTCCGAATACGGTGATGTTTGCGCACCCGGGAAGCATGAACCTTAATCGGATATCCTGCGTTCCCGAAATACAAGCTACACAATCAAAATTAAGTTCGCGGACGATTCTTCGTGCCCACCTTTGCCGAACACCGGGCAAGAGAGGCGCACCCAAGCTTAGCCGCTTGGCAGCTTGCTTTTAGCTTGCAGTTTTCCGTCGTCGCTGCTCACTTGCTTTCATGATTTTGCTCAAGTCCCCCACTGGGCGAATCTCGAAGATACTGCCGAACCTGAGCGCCGGATGCTGCGTCATGAGCTGGACAGCATGATTCATATCGCGCGCCTCTAGAACGAGGATCCCGCCGATTTGTTCCTTGGTTTCGGCATAAGGACCGTCGGTAGTTGCGACTTTGCCGTTCTTCCAGGACACGGTCCGAGCGGTTTCCGGAGGCTGCAGCGCTTCTCCACCAGCCCAATGCCCGTTGGCGCGAAGATGGTCGTCGTATGCAAAGCAGGTGTCGAACATCGCGTTTTGCTCGCCTTCGGTCATGCAATCGAATTTGTCTTCGTCGTAGTAGCCCAAACAGATGTATTTCACGGTTCTTCTCCTCCTTGTTCTTTTCGTTTTTGTCTTTCGCTAATGAGAGTTTCAGGCCGTGCGCGCTAGATCGTTCATCCTATCGTCGTCGAGCACAGAAAGAATCGACAAGGAGAGGCGAACTATTTGTTTGATTCGCCATTCAAGACAGCCATGTTGTTACGGCTGACCGGAGTGGGTGAGCAGCATGAGCGGGATGGCGGCGACGGCGGCAATCGTGATTAGGACCAGAAAGATTCCGGCGATGATGTTCACCCACCGGCGGTTCGCATGGTCGCCCATGATGCCTTTATCGGCGGCGACGCGCAGGATCGGATAGTAGGTCAGTGGCATTACCACCATGCCAAAGATGATCGAGATATTCACCAACTGCAGAGGTCGGAGGCCGCTTAGAGCTAGCAGCGCGGCGACCACCAGCATGGCGATCCAGGTTGTGGTGTACACCGGAGCGGACTTGGGCGGCAGGTTCTTTCCCCAGCGAAGATTGAAAAACTGGCACACGTTGTAGCCGCCGGAGAGAGCCGTTTCTACAGCGGCTCCGCTCAGGCAGGCGAGGGTCCCAAGCAGAGCCAGGATCAAAGCCTTCTCACCGAAGGGGAAGGCGCCAGCCATAATCGCCGTGCTGAGCGTGTCGGGAAAGATGTTGCGCGGAAGAAAAAGCACTGCTCCCAGCACGAGCAAGGCACAGGTGAGCACTGCTCCGAGCACCGAGCCGAACGCCGCAACCATGAAGTTCTCGCTCAGGTCCTCGGGCTTCCAATCTTCTTCCATCGCGCCGGAAGAATAGAAGTGGACTTCGTATTCCATGAGCAGCGCGCTGAAAATTCCCACTGCGAAGTACGCGTAGAGCAGAGTGTGTCCGCAATCCGGCTGTGAGACGGCGGGCAAGAGTCCGCGCGCAACTTCGCTCCACTTCGGATGCAGCACGTAAGCAGACACCGCGAAGACCGTCATCAGCAAGCCTGAGAGGCCGAAGATTCGCTCGATCCACTGGAACTGCAAGAGAAAAACCGCCGCGCCGATGCCGAGTGCCGCGACAACGAGCAGCAGCCTCTCGGGCCATCCGGTAAGCAAACGCAGCACAATGGCGATGCCGCCCAATTCGGCGGCGCAGGTGATCAGGTTCAGAAGGTTCGAGGCGATCAGCACGCCGATACCAAGAGGGCGTCCGAGGCGATCGCGAACCACCGCGAATACCGGCTCCTTCGCCACCACGGCGATGCGTCCGCACATTTCCATGTAAACGATGATCGCGGCAGTGCCGAGGACGATCGCCCACATGAGCTTGTATCCGAAGAGCGCGCCGGCCTGCGTAGTGAAGACGATTTGGCCGAGATCGACGAATCCTCCGAGCGCAGTCATGATGCCGAGCGTGATGCCGAGGAGTTTTTTCATAGCGCCGACTTGGCCTGCTCCAAGTCACGGCGAATTTCCTCAACACGGGCTTTGGCTGCGGAGAGTGCGTTCCTGTCCTCACGGTGTGTCCGCACGTTCCACAGTTCTGCGCGAAGCTGGTTGAGCTGGATGCGACAACGCTGAAGCGCAGATTCGGTTCCCGATTGGGGAACAGCTTTGGCTAGTTCGTCGGCCGAGCGCTGAATTTCAGCATCGAGATAGGCTGCGTGCTGGTCGGCAAAGTTGGATGTGGTGCGGCCCGCACGAATGTAATCAACGAACATCTCTTCTTCGGAGGCGAACGAGATTGCGCTGGTGAGTTGAGATTTCAGATCCTCGGACGTGAGGGTCTTCTTTCGAGAACAGCCTGTGGAGACGAGCAGTAGAAGAACCGCCGTGAGCCTTCGCGTCATGCAGCATCATGGATGCAGCAGGTACTAGCAATGTTTGCCGGAGGCTTGCGAGAGGTGGCATCCGTGAGTCTCGGCCTTGCGACACGGGTTTTTATAAAGGAGCACCGAATCATTTTCACGGATCTGAGTGCTGGCGGATGTTCCTGTGCTCGCTTTTTCCTTAGATTATTCTCCTAGGCACATGAAGGGGAGTCGTTATCCGGAATATTCAACCGAGCAACTCGTCGAGTTGTATCAACGTGCGGCATCGGAACACGGGCGAGCGCAGGCCGAGAAACGATATCGGGCTGGAAATCCAGCGGCCGATCGCATCACGGGCCATCTACCATGAAATACGAAATCGAGGGGTTGAGCACCAGAGAGCGCTGTTGCCGTTGCTACTCAGCGATGACACGGGAGTTCGCTCTTGGGCCGCAGCTCATGCGTTGGAGTTTGAGCCTCGCCAGGGCGAGGCAGTTCTATTAGAGATAGCGCGCGGCAAAGGCATGGATGGATTCAGTGCTCGAATGACGCTCAAGGTGTGGCGTGAGGGGCAAACTTAAATTTCCGTAATGCGGAGTCAATGTTAGGGAATACAGGAGCGGCTTGGACGGGCTGCGGCTTCGCAACGTCTTTATCTCACAAGCCGATGAAACAACTTCTTCAGCGGGTTGCGATGAGACTCAACATTAACGACTTCGCCCATCAAGACTGGCTGATACAACTGAATCTGCACACCGGTCACAGTTCGATTGGCGACGGTGACATTCCGCGTGCTGGGTGAGTGTCCTGGGGCAAAAAGCTGGAGCTGATACGTGGCAGGTTCGAGACCGCGGAATTGCCACTCCCCTTTTTCATTCGTCTTGCCGGTAATTGGCTCTTTCAAAATTCCACTACGAATCCAGATCTGCGCATCTTGAATGCCGGCGCCGCTCTCGTCCACAACCTTCACATCAATTCCAGTGTGAGATTCATTGATTTGTACGAGGGATTGCGGTTCGGCGGCCTGAGCCACAGCGAACCCGGTACCCATCACCGCCGCGAGTGACGCAACCGCGAGCCTGGAGGCTCTCCGGACAAGTGCCTTCGCGCCGCCTTCGCAGTCCTTGGTGACGACCGTCCCATCTGCCCTGCGATATAGCCGACCGCATAACCTCAATCCTTCCTTCTGGCGGATGAGTTGCGAAAGCTCGTGTTTCGTCAGAGCGCCGAAGTTATAGACGTTCAGATTGCATTGCGAGCACCAACGAACGCGATCATCGCCCACCATCTCTTCCCAATTGGCATTGCATGGTGACGCGACCTGAAGCCGTTTAAGCATGCGCTGGCGACAGCGTATGTCGTTTGAGAAGAGACAGTCAAGGCCGCGGGTCGGCTTTTCCTGAATCGTCGAGCGGCGACACTGTTGGCCGCATTATCCGAGCACCGAAAAGAGAAGAGTGCCGCGAAGTTTGCGGCACGACTGGGAGTAGCCCGGGGTGACGTAGGAACCCCGGGTAAGCGAACGAAAACCATTTTTTTCCGAGCTGCCGCAGGCTTCAGCGGAGCGCAACGCGCGGAGCGGCCTAGAAAAAAATGCTTTTGTTATGCACTCCGCTTCGCTACGCGCAGGCCTTCGGCAGAGAGGTAGTGGACTTCATTCATCCGTTTACCCAGGGTTCCCAAACTGCGGTCACCCCGGGCTAATCTCATCCGTGCCGCACAAACCGCGGCACTCCAAAATCAGGCTTGAAATTTCAGCTCGTCGGAGGTGAGGGTCTTCTTTCGGGAACACCCTGTGCAGACCAGCAGCAGAAGAACCGCCGTGAGCCTTCGCGTCATGCAGCATCATGGATGCAGCAGGTACTCGCAATGTTTGCCGGCCCATGGTCCCGCGAGGCTGGCATCTGTGAATCACGGTCTTGCGGGCACGGATTTTTCATCGAAATAATTTTCACTGATCTGAGCCTCGGCCTCGAAGAAGAAGCGGGGCTGTTGCTGCCCATCGCAAGCCAACCTATCGTTGCGATCTCACAGCACGCTGGTCGGCGTCCTATACCAAAGTAACTTGGTGCTCCACTTCCGCGCAGCCATACTTCTCGAATGAATTCAGCGTCCAGCGCTGATGAAGCTCCGGTTACATCGGAGCACTGCAGCATTCACACGGAATGGGCAGAGGCAGCTGCGCCTGAACCTTGCATCGACAAAGGACGTCGTATCTTTGGCCTGTGCTTAGTCTTGGCGACTGCATTCAGCCAGTGTTTTCTTTCATCGACATTCATGTTTGCCGGCTACGCAATGCCTGGGCCCAACGATATCCTCACCCTTCGTTTCGCCAATGGATTGACGGTTGAGTTGGTTGCTCTAGGATTGCTGCACTACGTTCTGCTCCAGAATGGGAAGAAGCTCTCGGATATAGGATTCGCGTTTCGCTGGCGTGATCTTCGCGACGGCGTAAAGCTGATCGTGGGTTCATCAATCGCCTACGCTGTCGCGGGCTTCTTTATCTTCCGAGCTTATCAATTGCTAGTGAAGCACCCTCCAGCGCGTCCCCAAATTGCTGGGGAGGGTGTGCTGAGCGTCTGGGTGCTTTTGCTTGTAGTGGTAAATCCATTCTTTGAAGAACTGATTGCGCGTGCCTTTACGATCTCGGAGATCAGGGCGCTGGGCGGTGGTCGAGCACTGGCGGTTGCAATCAGCGTCGGGCTGCAAACCTCATACCACTTCTATCAAGGGGTCCCGTACGCGCTCATGATCGGAGTGCTCTTTCTCGTGTATTCGCTTTTCTACATACGCAGCGGGCGCATAATGCCAGTCATCATCGCTCATATGTGGGCAGACTTCGCCGGATTGATCCTTTATCCATGGCTTCGAGGCCAACACTAGGATCGATACCGCGGTTTGTGTGAGACTGCTTTAGAATGACTCGCAGATTTGTAGTGCGAGAGAAACAAACGTTAGTGGCCAAGCTAATGGAGTTTCTCGCTGGAGACTTTTCCTTCGTTTCGTTCGAGGGCAGGTTCAGCGATCTGCCTCTGGCCAGTTTCCCCGAAGTTTCCAAACACGAAACGAAGCTGTTGAAGCGAAACACCCTCTGGCCAGAGCAAGACTTTGTCGTGCTGCCACTGCGTCCCGGTACTTGGGAAGTATTGCGTTCAGCGTTGGGGACATTCCCTTTCAAGCGTGTTCTTCATCTTCAGATTGAAAGGAATGGCGTGCTTGAGTTTGGAGCTTACGACAATTTCTCAACGGCGAGTCTTTTTTTGGGGCCGTCGCTTGAGCACACCATCATTCCTGAACTCATCGAGGCGGGAATCCTGAAGGTCGAATAAGCCAGTCGGCGTTTTCAGCATCGCGAGATTCAGCCGAGAATAGGTCCCGCCTATCACCGGGTTCCTCGAGATCATGCAAAACCGCACTCTGCAACTCTGGGTTCCCGATTGGGGAACGACTTTGGCTAGTTCGTCGGCTGAGCGCTGAATTTCAGCATCGAGATAGGCTGCGTGCTGCTCGGCAAAGTTGGATGTAGCGCGGCCCGCACGAACGTAATCAACGAACATCTCTTCTTCCGCGGCGAACGAGATTGCCTGGGTGAGCTGAGATTTCAGATCATCGGACGTGAGAGTCTTCTTTCGAGAACAGCCTGTGGAGACCAGCAGCAGAAGAACCGCCGTGAGCCTTCGCATCATGCAGCATCATGGATGCAGCAGGTACTCACAATGTTTGCCGGGTTGCTGCTGTTGCCATTCCCCTTACTTTCGCTTTGGGCATCTGAGTTAAAATTACTTCAAAGGACAGGCAGCATGTCAAAGGTGGTTGTTAGAAAATTCAAGACGAAGCGCTCAAAGAAGAGGGTTTCTGCGAAGCAGTTTCAAGTGTCAAAAGGCAAGACCACGGTTGTGAGGGTCATCAATGCCGCAAGTCGAACGCTTCCCAGCGATATCGAATACGTGTTCAGCGAGAACGTTCGCAAGGCTCGGAGTGAAAATAAGAAGCTAGGTTTGCGCGAGCTTGTCCTGCAAAAAGGCTGATCCGCCACAATTCTGGATCATTGCCGGACCAAACGGCTCCGGCAAGAGCACTCTTCAAGAGAACGTACTTTTCAAAGATTCAGAACGCCCTTTCTGGATTATCAATCCCGACCTGCTGGCCGCCCAGTTCAAGCAAAAGAGCAATCGGCGGAAGCAAACCTGCAAGCGGTCATGCGAATTGAAAGTTGGCTCGAGACGTCGATTCGCGCTTGTCAGTCGGTCGGAGTGGAAACCGTCCTCGCTACTTCCAAGTATCAGCGATTGGGGATCGCTGCGTGGTTCAATAGGAGCCTAACTAATTCGCTTTGTCGCCTCACTCCGGTCTTACAGTAAATACTCTTGATTTGCGAGCGCACCGTCTCTTTAGTTACACCGATCATCTCCGCGATGTGTCCTGGACCGTGTCCATCGCTAAGGAGCAGGGCAACTCGACACTCCGCTGGCGTCAGGCCGTAGAGCACCCGAACTGTTTGCTCGCTTGGACGTTGAGAGCGTAAGGGATCGTTGATGATGGTGACAGCCGCAATGCTCGAAGAAGTTTGCAGCTTCGTGTTTCGAATCGGACTGATGACGAGTTGTAGAGGCGGGCGTGTACGCCGTGATATCAGGATTGCTCCTCCGGCAGAAACGTCATTTGCTATAGATAGAGAAACAGCAGTCTTCACCATAGCGGCCATACGTTGCGACTCCGATGATCGCTCTGCTCGTAATTGATTGCCGGTGACGAGCAGGCCGTCGCTTTCCGCCGTCGTGCCAGCCGCACTTCGGTTCATGAAAACTATATCTCCGCTAGCGTCCAATAAAACGATGCCCGTTGGAAGCGCGTCAAATGCAGCTTCCATTCCGACGGAGTGAGCTTTGGCTTCGGAGAGCTGGAAATGAAGCTTGAAAGCTCGTCGGAGATGAGGAGCAAGGAAACGTAACACCCGTACGTTTGATTCCGAGAACTCTTTGCGTGAGCGATGCCGGTAAAGACTGACCGAAGCAGCACAAGATTTGTTGTTTTCGAGAATGCTGAACATTCCATGTTCGATCCCGGCTTGGAGCATATAGTCGTTATAAATCTCGGTTGTTTTAATCTCCGCAAGCGGGCAGATCGATTGGGAAGTCAAGACATACCCGGTTGGATTAACTAAGCCCCTTTGCGCCCAGATGTCCAGGGAATGGTAGTGCTCTTGGTATAGACGAACCGAATCCGAAGTCATACGCCACGATGTCGAAAGGGAATACTTCTCGTGCTCATAGTCAAGAATGAGTAGCGCGCCTGAAGTTGCACCCGTCTTCTGTCCAAGCTGCTCAATGAATGGCTCCCAAAGTGATTGATCAGCCGCCGCTTCGTAAAGCGTGCCGAGGAGATCCGAAAATTCTTGCCGGCTGGGGAGCACTGAGGCACCTCTTGTCGAACCCTACCGCTAGGAAATGGCCGAAATACTAGGCGAACAGGGCAACGGAGGCAAGCAAATTTCACAATCCGACGGCGATGTTCCGGGTAAAGAGGATCGAGCATGCAACGCTATAACGGCGTTGTCTTGCCCTCTAGCTATGAAAATGCACTTTTTATGGCATACTTTGTTCCCTCCCTCACTCAACATTAAGTCTGTAAATGAGGCTCTATGGTCTCGGCACAACGTTTGTCGGAGATCCTCCACACCCTATACGCAACCTCCGCGGCGCCAGAGTTGTGGCCGCAATTTCTGCAGCAATTCTCTAATTTGATTGGTGTGTCAGGTGCTGCAATCGTTCATCACGACATGGGGAACCGACGATATGCGTTGAATACCTATGTCGGGCTCGATCCTGCAGGTGTCAAGGAGTATGAAAATTATTATGGGACCATTGACGAGTGGCGCGCCGCGGTCCTCCGATCGCAGATTCCGGAAGGAGAACTATTCTTTGGCGAAGCGATCTGCAACCTCAATGAACTCTCGAAGACAGAGTTCTTCAACGATTTTCTGTTGAGGTTCGACTCCAAGCTGTTCTGTGGCGTCGAAACAATAAAGCGAAGCACGAAAATCGAAACGATATCGCTTTATCAGCGATGGAAGGATAAAGCTCCGGAAAAGCAAAGGCTTGAATTGCTGTATCTGTTATTGCCGCATCTCAGGACAGCCTTAAGCACCAGACAACTCTTAGTTTCGGCAGATGGCCGTAGCCGAGATTTTGAAGCGGCATTCAATAATCTCGAACAAGCGATTGTGTTGCTGGATTCGTCAGGTATCTGCGTTTTTGTTAACCGAGAGGCTCAAGCGATAGTGGATCGAAATGATGGTCTTTCGCTGTGCAGATCAAGACTCTGGGTATTCTCACCGACGGAGCGAGGAAAACTAGACGCCCTGGTGAAACAATGCTGCTCGGGAGACATTCTGCCTTCACCAGGTGGATCTGCTCTAGTCAGTCGAGCTACTCAACGACCTCTCAGGATTTCCGTACGTCGTTTTCGATCTGCAATTTCCAGCGTATCAGCACGAGCAGTCGCGATTGCGATTCTTTCTGATCCAGATCGGCCAGCTCGGGCTTCATCGGAAATAATGGCTGCATTATTTGGGTTCACTGCCGCTGAGTGCAAGCTCGCCGATCTGCTTGTTCGTGGCCTCACCCTGAAAGAAGTATCCGACCAATGTCAGATCAAGTACGAAACGGCTCGCTCGCAACTGAAGTCGGTGTTCAATAAGGCGGGCGTGCGTCGCCAAGCTGAACTGGTCCAGCTGATTCTCACCACCTGCGAAGCCCGAGAGACAAGCGAACGTTAATTTCTTTCGGCATTCTTGGTGGGGTCGTCGTCCCTTGCAATAAGCGACAGGATCGCAACTCTCTACTTTGCCGTGCTACGCAATTCGATAGAGGGCGGCCTATTGGGGTTTGTGACTCGTGGGTCCAAAGTCCAACGTACATTATCTGCACGGTCGCTGTTCTGGGTGCCCAGAGCGTTCAAATTTGGAATTTTTCACCCATTTGGGGGATGACTTACTGTGAATGATCCTTCAATCTGACAACCCCAATGAGGCCGCAATGCGGCTGCCACACAATTGTGGAGGAATCAATGAGATTACTTGGCAACGCGAAATTCTTTCTGATGCTGACTCTTACAGTGGCTCTGTTCACTGTTCCAAGTCCGGCCGACACGATCTATACCTACACGGGCTTGCACTTTGATGACTTTGGAGGCGCGACGGCCTGTCCTCCAGATTGTGGCATAACAGGATCATTCACAGTATCGTCTCCGCTCATTCCCGATTCGGCCTATTACTTTACCCCTGACTCATTTAGCTTCACGGATGGAGGCGTAACCTTCAATCAATCCACCGTGTCAAAGGCGGATTTTGGTGTGATCACCGACGGAGCTGGAAACATAATCGGGTGGAACATGGACTGGTTTCAAGGCGACTACTCCATGTTTTCGGGAACGGGCGACTCCGTAGTCTGCCCATCCGGCTGTACCCCAACGGATGGAATCTTTACCAGCTCGGGTTTCGGTCGAATTGTGGGACCACGAGGCACGTGGAATTCGATACAGGCTGCATCAGTGCCGGAACCCGCGAGCCTTCTTCTGTTGGGGATGGGATTCGCGGGGCTCGGCGCCTTTAGACGCAAGCTAAGAAAGGAAAACCGGTGAGAGGGAAGGTGAACCGACGGCGGAAATGACGGATTGTGTTCGGCTACCTCGATGTTGCGGGTGATGCGGAGGAATAAAATGAAAAGCAAGTTGTTTCGTTTTGCCCGATTCAGTGGGTGGGCATTCGCTGGTCTGACTTTCCTTACTCTTTCACTTCCTGCGAGTGCGCAGATCAAATTGAATTCCATCACTACGTATTCCACACGAGAAGATTTCTACGCCGCAGCCTCAACAGAGAGCTTTCTCGACGAGTACCCGTCTGGCACAGCATTTGTATCCGGCTCTGCCTTGGGAGGAGTGGCGATATCCACAAATTCGCCAAAGTCATTGTTGATTCTGTCCGGCGGGGTGGCTGTTCCAGGACATCCGAACGCCCTAGTTACCGCTTCTAACCAGCCATTTTTTCCCGGCGACATCATTACATTCACTTTCACACACCCGATAAGGGCATTCGGCATTTCTTTTGGTGCGTTTGGCACGACCGATGGCATATGGTCGGCAACAACTGATTCTGGTGAAATCGCCCTGAGCCACTTCGATCCGCTAGCGTCAGGTGAAAACTTTGGATCGTTCATCGGCTTTACCGCAAGGGCTGGGATTCTTTCAGTGACCATAAAAGAGACGAGCGGGAATAATTTTGCGTTTGGATTGACCGATCTGGAGCTTTCCGCAGCAACTGGGACTCTGCTGAATCTCTACGACGATTTCAGCGAAGGATTTATTGACCCCTCTAAGTGGTCTGTTTCTCCTATGTGCGGTGGGAACGCATACGATTGCGCACGAGAAGTTAGAAACGGTCACTTGCGACTGGCAGTGCGTGGATATGGGGATGTCAGCCGTGATTCAGGGAGCTCGTTTGCCTCTTCGCAGGTCCTCTTTACAAACCCTAATTCAATTGACTCTCTTCAGGTAAACCTGAGTGTTCAAAGTTTCAGCGCGTCAGCTTGCTCAGCAAACTCGGATGCTGCGCATCCGCAATTCTTGATTTCAGGTACATTTTTCAATACAGGCACCGGTACTGCATCAGGTGACGTTTCCGCGTATCTGATGGTCGAACGCAGAACAGATGATCTTTCCGATCCGCCAGGAATATTGCGAGTTGGCGGTTTTATGTCTCTGGATGGAAGATTTTTCAATAACGTTGATCTCGGAACTCTTCAGGTCGGTGAACAAGCTCGAGTGTCGATACAGTGGGATCTCTTGAACAAAGCATTTGTACTTCGCATCGTGAAGAGCACTACTACTCCCGCGATCGTAGAGCAGAGCATGCCGTACACGTTACCTGATAGTCAAATGCCAGCAGTGCCGATCAAATCAATTCAGGCCGGCAGCTTTGCCCCAAATTGTGTCTCACAACGAAGCATCGCCAGCATAGACGTCAACGTCGATAACGTCCGTGCCAATCTTGTAGGTCCACAGTAAAGCGAACATGTAAAAACTCGCTTTATACCCGAGTCGGACGTTCGACTTCTCTCTGAACCAACTGCGGATGGCTCACCCAGTAGCTCTTGAAGAAGCGGTCGTGAGGCCCGCACAAGATGTGGGGGACTCCATCCTTGTCTGATTGTGGCAAGAGTGGGTGAGGAGGATGGTGGGTATTCCCATTTTGGGCTCGTGCGGTGATGACAGCAGAACATTCCTCATTCAATGTTCATGGAATCCCACCCCTCACGCCGCGCGAGAATTGGGCACCGGGTGGTGCCCGATTGTCTCGCCTTGAAAACTCAATAGCTGCCTGCAATGAGAGGTTTTTGGGAATAGGCAGTCGGCACAGGCAGAAGCAAACCCAAAAGCAGACGCAAGGTCCTTCGCCCAAAACCGGGGCTCAGGAAGACACGGAGTAAGGTGGGGCTGCCCACCTTTGTAACTTAAGTCTAAAGAGCGCAAACAGCGCGGCGACGATCGCACCCGGCTACTGAGCCCGAATCGCCCTAACCGGATCGACCTCCATTGCTCTCCGCGCCGGCAGGCAGCAAGCCAAAATCGCGATACCCGCCAGAAGCACAGAAACGCTGGCGGCGGTCAGCGGGTCGGTGGACGAAATGCCGTAGAGCATCCCTCGCATGAAGCGCGCCAGCACAAACGCCAACCCGAGCCCAAGCGCCAAGCCGATGACCGTCAGGCGCACCCCCTGCCACAGGACCAGACGCAGCACGTTAACTCGTGTTGCTCCAAGAGCCATGCGAATTCCGATCTCGTGTGTGCGCAGCTCTGTCCGGTAGGCGACCACGCCGTAAATCCCAATCGCCGCCAGGATAAGCGCGATCGTCGCAAATATGCCTGAAAGCGTGCTCTGTACGATTGCAAAGCTGCGTGCCATCAGTGTCGTCTCACGCATCGTCCGCACATCGAACACCGGTAGCCTGTTGTCGATCTCGTGAATCGCTGTCTCGACCGGCGAAGCCAGATCCTGCGGATTCCCGTGCGTCTTCAGCTGCACGATCATTTCGGGACCCCCAATCTGGAAGTAGCTCGTGTAGATCATCGGTCCCGGCTGCTCGCTCACCAGCACATGCTTCGAATTCTTGACGACTCCTACAACCGTAAACTGGAGGTTCCAGATCTTGAGTCTTTTTCCCAACGGGTCCTGCCCCGGCCAGTAGCGGTTCGCTGCAGTTTGATCGACAATCAGCACTCGCGGCGCTTTTTCGTCGTCGTTCTCGGTGAAAGAGCGTCCTTCCAGAATGGGAATTTGCATCGTTTCGAAATACCGCGGGGTCACGCCGGCCCTTCCTACTTCGATCGACTCATGCGGACGCGGAACATACCCATCCGGATATGCGTCCTCAGTTTTCCTGCTCAAAGCCAGAGGTACCCAGTCCGTGAGCGAAGCGACTTCTACTCCCGGCAATAGCGATACCTGATCAAGAATCTTGTGGCGAAGCAGGTTTGCTTGTTCGTTGGAATATCCCAAAATATTCAGACCCACCGACGCAGTCAGGATGTGATCCTCTTCGAATCCAGGGTTCGCGTTTGCCAGATTGCGCAAGGTCCGCAGAAACAGGGCTGAACAGACTAGCAGAGCGAGCGATAGCGCAATCTGCGTCACGACTAGCCCGTTGAGCAGACGCTGATTGCTCGCCCCGCGCGAAGTGCTCGCCGACTCCTCCTTCAGAACTTCGCCTGGAGGAAGCTGCGACGACCGCCATGCCGGGAAGGTTCCGCAGAGCAAACTGGCCAGCACCACGAGCGCTAGAATTCCCCCCACCGCGTACTGGTCCATTGCGGTGTTCAGTGCGAGCGGATTTGCGTTCGCCGGAATGAAGAGCGCCAGCGATTTCGCGGTCCAAAACGTGAGCAGAATTGCGATCGCTCCCGCGCCAATGGAAACCAACACTCCTTCAAGCTGCATTTGACGCGCGAGTTGGGCACGCCCCGCACCCAGCGATTGTCGGATGGCAATCTCGCGACGGCGCGCCACAAACCGCACCAGTGTGAGTGTGGCCACATTGGCGCACGTGAGCAACATCACCACACCCGCAATTGCCAGCAGAATCGGCAGCGTGGATGACATGTAGCCATTGGCGCCGAATGGGGATCGCCACATCGGGTCCAGCGTGATCGTGTTCGTACCCAGGTGATCCTTCGGATAGGCTGTCACGATCTGCCGCATGATCGTGTCCAAATCCTGTGCCGCATTTTCCCTGCGCACTCCCGGTTTCACTCGACCCACTACATTCAGCCAGGTCACGCTGCGGTGGGTTAACCGCCATTCACTCCCCAACGGATTGAGCGGCAGCCATGCGTCTTGCCGAATTCCGGGCATCGCCCCAATAAAGCCCTTAGGAGCCACGCCGATGACGGTCACGGGATGCCGCGCAATTTCAATGGACTTGCCCACGATCGCAGGATCGCTTGCATAGCGCGTCTTCCAGAGCGAGTAACCCAGCACAACATACGGTACGGCGTCGGGACGCGTCTCTTCCTCCGGCAAGAAGAAGCGGCCCAATATGGGCTTCACACCGAGCACGTCGAAATAGTTCCACGAGACGTTCCCGATATAGATCCGCTCCGGAACACCGCCGCGATCGGTCAAGGCAGCCCAGTCGTGGTGATACGCCAGAATTCCATCGAAGCTGCGGTTCCGCTCGCGTAGATCGCGGTAGTCGAGGTAGGAGAATGGCGGAGTTGGCGAACCATTCCGTTCACCCCGCATTACGCTCACCAGATCGCCCGTATCTCTCGCTGCTGGAATCGGGCGAAGCATGGTGCCGTCGATCCAGCTCAGAACTGTGCTGTTCGCGCAGATTCCGAGTGCCAGCATCGTGACAGCTATCAGCGTGAATCCCGGGCTCTTGCGAATCTGACGTAGCGCGTAGCGCACATCGTTAAAAAAAACAGGCATACGAGTACCCTCACAACTCATCGCCGCGATGATGGCTCTTCTGAGCTTCTAAGCTGCTCAGCTTCTAAGCTAAAAACCACCCACGCCCGGCTTGGGCTTAGCAGCTCAGGAGCTTAGCAGCTTAGAAGCTTTGACCTGATCGGAACGCAGTTTTGCACCATCAACGTAGCACGCGCCGTGCCAAAGAACGCAAAATGAAATCCTGTATAGACGGTGCTTTTTGCGTAGGTGGGTCTTCCCGATCACGGACTCGGCGTCGACTTCCGAACAGCGCCGTCCGGATTCGTACACCCGCTGCGCGAATTTCCCGCGCGTCGAGGGGCACCTGGCGTTCGATAAAGCAGTCGCTATAATGGCCTCAAATCCGTGACGTCCTGCTGCTCGAACATCATCGTATTGTTTCTTGCATCTGCCATTGCGACTTGCTTCGCCCAGGTGAATCAAGGACCGAAGCAATGGCAGGACTATGTGTATGCTTCGGACGGATTCATGATCAGTGCTCCTTCTACACCCGACATTCATCCTGATCCGAAAGCCGACGATGTAGCGGTCTACCGTTGGAATCTAAGTCCCAGTGTTGCGGCGGCAATACATGTCGGAGATCGCCCGGACTGTAAGCAAATCGTGGCCAATCTTAGATTCGCTACAGAGAATGCACGCGGCGACCTTCGCGACATGATTGTTAAGGATGTGACCCTTGATGGGAATGTAGGCCTGGAGTCCACCCGAAAGGTTGGCAATGTTCGATACCAGGAAGCCGTTTACTGCGTCGGAGCCAAGGCTTACTCAATAACAGGCGAATGGCCATCACGTGAGCACGAGCCTGCGCAGCTGACGCGGTGGTTTAACTCATTCCACTTCTCACGCAGCAACCATCATTAATGTGTGGGTTTTGAAGGTCAGAGTGGCGATCTTCTGAATTCCACCCGGCTCGTCCTCTTGTGTCATCATCACCAAATGGCAAACGATGAACCCAAAAAGCCCGAAGGCAAGTTCTCGGAAGTCGCCCGCAAGAGCAGGGAAAAACGTGCAGCGATGGAGCAACAGAAGCGCGACGAAGATGCAGGTCTCCCGGAGCCTGGAAGCAACGGAGGAGCGGACGTTAAAGATAGCTAGTACAACTCATGGCTGGTTTACGTTCCGCGCTTCTGTCCGCCGGTTCGGGCTGGAGCTCGACCGCCAACCTGCGGCTTACCTGTTGGCTGTTTGCCCCCTGACATGTTCTTAGCCGCTTTTTTCGCTTGATCCGACCATTGCCTTTCGAGGTCGCGCCTGTTCTGATTTTTCACTGTGATTCTGCCCCTCCGGCCTTTCTACGTTCAGGCTTTCCGCACATTGCTGCTTGCGGACCTTTTTCTTTCTCGGTGTCGAACTTTGGATTCTCCAACAGCTCCTGGTAATCAACCTCTGTTTGGATGAGTTATGTACAGCGTCAAAGTTCGAGGCGTGATCCGGACTTATTCGGGTAGTCGGATTACGGGAGCCTCCGTTCGGCAGCAGACACCAAAATCCTGCCAAAGCCGAAACCACGGGCTGCGCGCTAGCCTCTGATCATGCTGTCGATTCGCAGCGGCGATATGGCTTGCGTTGAATGGTCTAATATCAGGAGCTTCAAACATTTCCTCTAGCTGCTGAATTTCATCAATAACGCGCTCGACATCCATGCCCGACAGTATAGCGGAGGACTTTTCGACCCGCGAGTGTCTCGCGGGAAGAGCAAGGGAAAAACCTAAAGATGGTCCCCTGCCGATATCGATTAGCTGGAATGAGGATCTTGCCCGAAGGCATTCACTCTCATTTGCGTGTCGTGCTGGTACGCCCGCGAAATCCGCTGAATATCGGCGCTGCGGCTCGGGCGATGAGCAATTTTGGGTTCACACGCTTGCGCGTCGTGAATCCTTATGAGGTCGCATTTCGGGAGGCGCGCTCAGCGGTTGGGGCTTCCGAGGTGCTGGCGGGCGCAGAGGAGTTCACGAACATCGCCGATGCCGTGGCTGACTGCGGACTCGTTGTGGGAACGACGGCGCTGAGCCATCGCGAAATTCAGCATCCAGTGTGGCGGTTGGAAGAAGCGGCGGGAATCATCAACTCTCAAAGCAGCCGAGTCGCCCTGCTTTTTGGCTCGGAGAAAACTGGGCTCTCCAACCGCGATTTCAGCCATTGCCACTGGCTGCTGCGTATTCCCACGTCTGAATGCAATATCTCCATGAATTTGGGACAGGCCGTGGCGGTCTGTTTATACGAATTGATTCGCCAAGAGCGTTCCATTCCGGAACCAAAAAACGACGATACAGCGGACGCTCAACAACTGGAACGGATTAGTGGCGTGCTCACAGAAGCCTTGCTCGCAACCGGCTACACGAACTCCGACGGACGATCCGCCACAGAAGAAAAGGTGCGGCGCCTGGTGTACCGCTTGAATTTGTCGAGCGCAGACGCTGAGCTGCTGCTCGGCATGCTTCGCCATGTCGGGCGGGGCAAGTGAAACACTGACCGCGCTTCATCGATAAATCGGACACAGACGGAACGCTTTCCTGAATCGGGAAATTAGATGAGAATACGTTGCCTCTGCTCCGGGTTTTTTATTGTAAGCGTGCGATTCGATGTTTGCGAGCTATGCCGCGTTCCCAAGCTCCGATCAGGCTCGCACTTGCCGTGATGTCTCGCGCAATCCCGTCGGGCGTGACCCCTTCATTCGCTCGTGGCTCCGAAGTTGTCGTAGCATAGGGTGTCTAGCACAGGCTACTGGGCAGCGAAGTATTCTCAGATACTCACACTTCAAGCCTTTGGCCGAACTGGGCGCATCCAAGACGCTGATCTGCAAGTACGCTGAACATCTATGGGCGACGGCCGTATTCTCAATTCCTGGAAGGAGATCTCGCAGTATGTCGGGCGTGGCGTGAGGACCATCCAACGTTACGAGCATAGCTACTCTTTTCCGGTGCGCCGCGTCGCAGGCCGGGCACGCACTTCGGTTATGGCGCTGACTGATGAGATTGATGCTTGGGTAAGACACTCTCCTCTTTTGCAGCAACGGAATAGTGAAGAGGAGAATCCGATCGCTGACTCTGCTCGCCAGCTTCATGGCGCGGGCTCGACCAACAAGCTTCTTCTCAAAGCTCGGAATCCCGAGAGGATCTGGCTCATAGAGGACGATCCTTCGTATGTGGAAACATTTGGGGCTGTGCTGCGAAAGCTGGGCCCCTACCAAATGAGCATTTTTGCCAATTCTTCTGACGCCCTTAAAGCGTTTGCTGATTTGGAACGTGGCAATCTGCGCGCGCCTGCTTTGATTGTGCTTGATTACGAACTGTCGGGGGAAAGCGGGTTTGAAGTGCTCACGCGCTACCGCAACGCACCGGAACTGAGATCAGCAGTTCCGTTGATTGTCTGGAGTGTTCTCGATAATCTCACCACACGAGAGATGTCCATGTGGATGGGAGCCAAGACATTCATCTCAAAACAAGTTGGAGCGCGCGTCCTAAGCCGAACACTGCAATCCCTCCTGTCGAGCCAAACACTAGCTGCTGGCCCTTCATAGAATCGCAACGTGCCGTCTCTGCAACAGCTCCTGTCGCGTGCGTTTTGTGCAATCAGAGCGTCTATGGCATGAAACGCAACCTTCTAGTAATCCAGTGCTTGGATGCTTTAGCCGTGGCCAGGTTGGAACTTTGAGTTAGGTTCAATAAAGGCAAAGCCCGCGGCTAAAGCCGGGAATCTTTTTTGTCCTTCGACACGAGGCTAAAGCCTCGCCCACGCATAAATGCGTGGGTTCCCATCTGAAAGTCTCTTTCGCCGCATAATTGCATGGCCTCCCACCTTGTGAAAACTGCGAGGTCAAGCAATTGGCGCGCCGGCTGCCTGGTAAATCGCCTCGATGGCTAGCATGTCCTTCAACCCTTCCTCGCCTGGCGAATTCGGCTCCTTATTATTGCGGACGCAGTCAGCGAAATGTTCTGCTTCGATCGTGAATTGATATGGATGTTTCTCTGTGCTCACCTGTTCGATCGGTTTTCCGCCGACTTCTCCGTGCAGGCGGAGACCGTCGTAGTTAAAGCCGGGTTCCATTACCAGGTAGCCGGATTCGCCGTTGATGGCCAGGAAGCTGGGTCCGCGCTGGCCGTACGAGCATCCGCACGATGCGATGATTCCGGAAGGCATCTTCATCGTCCATTCGAGCGATTGTTCCACTTCGCTGAAGCGGCCGCTGCGATCGCGCGTGGCGGTTACGGCAGTGAAATTCGCCGGCTCCTCGCCGGTGATGTGGCGAATGGCGTTGAGAGGATAAATTCCTAAATCCATCAGCGAGCCGCCTCCGCCGAGAGCCTTCGTGAGTCGCCATTCTCCAGCCCGCTCTTGCCCGAAGAAGCCACCGCGGAAAGACTGTAGTTGCCCGATGCGCCCAGACTGGATGATCCCGATTGCCTGATTCCACATTGGCTCGTATTGCACGCGGTAGCCGATCATCAGTTTGACCTTCGCTTGGCGGCAGGCATCGATCATCTTGCGGCATTCGGCGCTCGAGATCGCCATCGGCTTCTCGCATAGCACGTGCTTTCCCGCTTGCGCGCCGTGGATAGTGTACTCGGCGTGCATGCTGTTCGGCAGCCCCACGTAGATGGCATCGATCTCGGGGTTCTCGCGGATGTGATCGAATGTCTCGTAAGTGTAAATCGAGGCTTTTGGGATGCCATACATCCCGGAATACTTCACACCCTTGGTGTCAGGATGTCCGGTCACGAGCGCGGTGATCTTCGCAGTCTGCGAGTTTGCGCATGCTCGCATGAAGATGTCGGAAATCCTGCCGAGTCCGACCGCGGCATAGCCGACCGGCTTGTTTACACCGGCATAGGCGGTTCTCGGCAGATATCCCCCTGCCAGTGCTAGAGTCGAGAGTTTCGTAAATTCGCGGCGATCCATGCTTCGTCACCTCCGGAGCGTCCCAACAAGATAGCAAAGGCGATTGGAAACGAGAATGCTACGCTGCTACACGCAGCAGATCAGGGCCACCTTGGGTACTCTCAAATTTTCATTGGATCTATCTTCGTTCCGGTTTTCTTTTCTCTTCAGCGGAGGATGGTGTTTTACTCATTCCGCAGAGCTGCCAGCGGATCAATTCGAGAAGCTCTTCTTGCCGGCGCATAGCCGGCGAGAGTCGCCGCGTTCAGGAGGATGACAGCGGCCACAGCCAGGGTTCGCGGGTCATTCGGTTGGGTCTCGAAGAGGAACGATCTGATAAGCCGGGAGGCGCTCAATGCGGCAGGCATGCTGATCGCGAGCCCCACCGCGGCGAGTATCAGAACACGGCGCAAAATCATCCACACCACTGCGCCGCGTTGCGCGCCCATGGCCATACGGACCCCAATCTCGCCGACCTGCCGCGCGACGTTGTACGACATCGTCCCGTAGAGTCCCACGCACGCGATCAGGAGAGCGAGAACCGCGAAGGCTGTGCACAGTTTCGCGAAGGTGACTTCCTGGCTGATCGTCCGATCGATTTCCCCAGCCTGTGTGATCACGTTTGTGACCGGTATGCGTGAATCTGCCTCACGCACGATCGCATGCACAATGCTGACATAGCTCAGCGGATCACCTGCAGTGCGCAACGCGTAGGTCACTCGCTCAGGAGAAGTCTGGCTGAGCGCTGCGAAGACGGTCATTGAACTGTCGTCCTCTTTCAGATCACCGTAGCGCACGTTCGCCGAGACGCCGACGATTTCGAGATCGCGCTTCTCGTCCAGGAACGTGATGCGCCGGCCTATCGGATTCTCGTTTCCGAAATAGGTCCGCGCCATACGTTCGCTGATGACTGCAACCGGCGTGGAGCCTGGTTGGTCGTGGTCGTCAATCTCGCGTCCTTCCAAAATGGGAATCTGCATCGTTGTGAGAAAACGCGGTCCTACGACCATCACGCCTGCACCTTGGACGGTGACATCGCCGATCTTGATTGGTCCCCTGTATGTTGTCCCGGCATGGCCGGCGCTGATGATGGAGGATTGCGAAAGCGTTGCGCTGCTTACTCCGGGAATCGATTCCAAGCGGTTGCGCAGGTCGGTGTAAAAAGTGGTGATCTCCGGGTCGCGATGTCCGGCCTGGCGCGCATTCAACGAAAACAGAAGGATGTTCTCGCGTGCGTATCCCAGTTGGACGGAGTGCAGCTTATTGAGTGTCTGGAGAAATAGACCCGCCGCGAACAGTAGTAGAAAAGAGAGCGCGATTTGAGCGACCACCAGAACGTGCTGCGCGCGGCGGCGCGGTCCACCGCCGAAGCCATTCTTTAGCGCAGGCATCACGTCCGGACGCGTGGACTGAATCGCTGGAGCGAGACCAAACAATAACCCACACAGAACTGAGAGCGCCACAGTCACACCCAGCACGTTCCAGTTCAATTCCGCGTGCAGCGTAAAGTTCTCCTGCCCCTTGGAGAGCAGAAACGTCAGCCATCGCACGCCCCAGATTGCAAACAAAACGCCTAGTGCTCCGCCGAGCGAAGCCAGCATCACACTCTCGGTAAGCAACTGCCGCACCACGCGGAACCGTCTTGCTCCCAGGCTGAGCCGGACAGCCATTTCGGAGCGACGCGCGGCGGCCCTTGCCAGCAGCAGGTTGGCGATGTTCGCGCACGCGATCGCCAGGATCAATCCCACCATCATTACCAGCACGTACAAAGGCTTGGAATATCGGCGGCGCAAGCTACCCAGACCGGCCGCCCCGGGATTGAGAGTCAGCGCGGGCAGGTTGGCACGCTCACCGTCAGTGCTCGCAGTGGTGGCAACCCATTGATGGAAACGAGGAGCCAGCGCCGCCTGCGCCTGGGCCATGGTTGCGCCGGGACGCAGGCGGCCCATCATTTCGATCCAGTAGAAATTTCCGTCACCATACAGACGAGTCGCCGCGGCGCCCTCTATAAGCAGATTCGTGTGCAACGGAACGTAGAGATCCGGCGAGATCGCAGGATCTACTCCGAAGAATTCCGGCGGTGCGACGCCAATCACCGTAAAGGGAATGTTGTCGACGAGAATCGATTGTCCAATCGCATTCCCCGGTCCTCCAAAACGATTTTCGCTTGTAGCAAAACTGATTACCGCGACCGGCGCTGCGCCTGCGCGATCGTCTTCGGAATCGATCAGACGTCCTGCAGCGGGCGCCACTGCCAGCCCGCGAAAATATTCGCCAGTAACATATTCCAGGTTAGCGCTTGTAGCCTGCCCGCGTACGCTCAGATTGAGGTTTCGCGCGTTGAAGTATCCGAAGAGCGTGGAAAATACAGGATTGTCCTCACGAAACGTCTCGAACGCGGGGTACGGGAACATTCCGCTAACCATGGAGCCGTTGTTTCCCTTCCAGGCAATGCCTTGTACTCCGTGCATCACGTGCACCCAATGCTTGCTGCCGTCATACGGCGGTCGGCTATGCCAATTCAAAACCACTAGCGATTCGGGGTCGGACACGGGCAGCGAGCGCAGCAGGATCGATTCCATGAAGCTGTAGATCGCGGTGTTGGCCCCGATGCCGAGCGCCAACGTCAAGACGGCAGTCGCCGTGAAAGCTGGAGACTTCCGCATTTGCCGAAGTGCGTAGCGTGCATCTGCCCACAACGATCCGACGAAGGCGAGGCTCGAACGCTCGCGAAGGTCCTCTTGGATCTGCGTCACGCCTCCGAACTGCCGTTTCGCGGCCAGCAGAGCTTCGTGTCTTGTCATACCGTGACTCACGAAGCGATCCGCCAGCATTTCAAGATGGGACTGGAACTCCTCATCCATTGCATGATCGAAGTGGTTTCGGCGAAATAGGCCTAAGCATCGAGACGCAAGAACTCGCATCGTTGTCAGCATGTGATTAACCTCCAGCTTGCATCTGCTCACCTATTCGTAACGCAGCGCCACCATCGGATCTACGCGGGTCGCTCTGCGCGCCGGCAGAAATCCTGCAAGCAATCCGACTCCTGCGAGTACGCCGATTGCGATCAACATCGTCGTGGCATCATGCGGGGAGAGACCAAACAGCATCTTCTGCAAAAGCTGCACAGTTGCAAGTGACAGGCCAACGCCGACAACAATCCCGCCGGTCAACATCGCAAACGTGTCGTTCATGACCAGCCGCAAAATCGAACTCGGCTTTGCGCCTAGTGCCATGCGAATGCCAAACTCAGTCTGCCGCTGCGTTACCAGATAGCTGAGCACACCGTAGAGTCCAATCATCGCCAGCAACAGCGCGACGGCGCCGAAAAAGCCGGAGAGCATCGCGAGCAGGCGCTCCTGTACCAGCGTATCGTCCACTTGCTCCGACAGCGTGTAGAACTCGAGCGGAACCTCCCGGCTCACGCCGGCAATTGCGGCCTCGATGGCGCTCCGCATCGTCGCGAGGGGTAGCGTAGTGCGCAGCTCGAAACTGTTTTTCGTGCTCTGCTGGGCGGTGAGCTGCGCGACGGACAGATAGACGGTCGGCTTCATCGGTTCGCGCAGATCGTTGTATTTCGCATCGGCGGCAACGCCGATCACCTGGATCGGCGGGCCCTTGGTGCCGTCAGGCTGAGACATGCGCAGGATGTGACCAATTGGGTCCTGCCCGGGGAACGACTGCTGGGCGAACGTCTGATTTACGATCGCGACCCGCTGCGCGCCCGTTCGGTCTTGTGCGCTGAAGTCACGACCTGAAAGCAGCGGCGTCCGCAGGATGGCGAAGTAGCCGGGCGTCACCGCATTAAGAAAGGTATCGTCATGCGCTTTCATGCCGGTGTCGCTGTCAGCGAAGACGAGGGTGTCCCAATTGCCGCCTTGCAGCGGCGTCAGGCGCGAGCGCGACACGGCGGCTACACCGGGGAGTGCACGCAGCTGGTATTGGATCGCGTCAAATGTCGCGATGTACTGGTCAGATTTCAAATTGGTAGATCGCAGGTCGACGTTGACAAGCAGCACGTTGTGTCGATCGAAACCAGGATCGAGTTGTATCAGTTTCGTGAAGCTGCGCAGAAACAATCCTGCGGTGACGAGCAGCACGAGGGAGAGTGCGATCTGCGCCGCCGCAATCCAGCGTCGCAATGGCGAGATACGCTCCGTCCGGCCCGCGCTTGCGCCATGCATCGCCGCTGTCAGCGGCAATCGGGTCAACCGAAACGCGGGCAGAATGCCGAACAGCATTGCTGTCGCGAGGGCGATGCCGCTGGTGAATGCCAGCACACGCCAATCGAGCGAAAGATTGAGGAACACAGTGCGGCCCCGCGTCGTCAAGGTCGTGACGAGTATTGTCGTTCCCCATTTCGCGATGAGTAATCCGGCAGCGGCCCCGGCCGCCGAGAGCAGCATCGCGTGCGTCAGAAGATAGCGAATCAGCCGCAGCCGGCTCGCGCCGAGCGCCATTCGCACAGCGATCTCGCGTTGTTGCGCGGTAGCGCGCGCCAGCATGAGGGCCGCGACATTCGCGCACGCGATCAGCAGCACGACCGCGACCACCGCCATCAATACCGCCAGTGGTTGGCCAAAATCTTGCCGCAGATCGCTCAGCCCAGTTGCTGCCGGCACCGCGAAAAACGTGCGATGACGAAAGTTGTTCTGCGCGTCTTTATCCCAGTCCTGCGGCAGTGCCGCCTCCCACACCTGGGGCGAGACCGCTGCCAATCGCGCGCTCAATTGCTGCGGCGTCACTCCCGGCTTGATGCGTCCGACAACGCGTAGCCACCAATATGAGCGCTCGGCCAGGCGGGGCCGGTCGCCATCGAGCAGCCGCGTCGAGCAATTCGGCGCTGCGACTTCGAACTTACTGCCAACGTTCAGCCCATAAAATCCAGGCGCGGACACACCAATGACTGTGAACGGATGCCCATTCAGCGCGAGGGTACTCCCGACCGCCGCCGCCACCCCGCCATAGTGCCGCTGCCAAAAGTCATAGCTCAGGACGGCGACGTCGGCGCAGCCAGGCTGATCGTCGGCCGTTGTGATGAGTCGCCCTACTGCGGGCGCGACTCCAAGCATGCTGAAGTATTCGCCGCTGACCCAGACACCATTCGCGCGCTGGATAGCACCCCCCGGCGCGAGGTTGAATTCATCTCGCCCCCATGACGCGACCTGCGAAAAGACGTTCTGCCGCGCACGCAGGTTCTCCCATAGAGCATTGGTAATCGAGTCACGCGGCTGCCCACCTTGCGGGGCTCGGAACTGGACCTCGTAGAGTTCCTGCGGATGTTCGACCGGCACCATGCGCAACATCAGCGCGTCAATCAGGGTGAAGATCGCAGTGTTGGCTCCGATGCCGAGCGCCAGCGTCAGAACAGCGGTCGCCGTGAAAGCCGGAGACTTCCGCATTTGCCGAAGCGCGTATCGTGCATCTGCCCACAACGATTCGACAAAGGCGAGGCTGGAACGCTCTCGAAGGTCCTCTTCGATCTGCGTGACGCCTCCGAACTGCCGCTTCGCTGCCAGCAGAGCTTCGTCTCTTGTCATGCCCTGACTCGCGAAGTGATCCACCAGCATTTCGAGATGTGAGTGAAACTCCTCATCCATTGCATGATCAAAGTGGTTACGGCGAAATAGGCCTAAGCATCGAGACGCAAGAACTCGCATAGCAGTCAGCATGTGACTAGCCCTCACCTTGCATCTGCAGGATTCGGCCGATTACTCCTGAGAACCGCTCCCAATTTTCTGCCTCTCGTGCGAGCTGACGGCGGCCAGCGGCAGAAATTGAGTAGAACCTGGCCTTGCGGTTGTTTTCAGAAGTGCCCCACTCAGATCGAATCCAGCCCTTCTGCGCGAGTCGCAAAAGCGAGGCGTAAACGGTGCCTTCATTCAGGCGCAACAACTGCTCGCTCAATTGCTCGATTCGGCGCGCGATGCCATAGCCGTGCAATGGGCCCATCGCCTCTAGCGTTTTGAGCACCATGAGATCGAGCGTCCCTTGAAAGACTTCCGACTTCGGCTCCGTCATTGGATGGCTCTCCTTTGTGATCCGCAAAGGAACGATAGCACTTCTCCTTTGCGATGTCCATAGGAGGCTTGGAGGATGCGGCCAAGTGATATTTCCTGCTTCGGGAATGGATGTGTGCTATGTGGACCTGTTTTAACGATGGGCTTCTCAACTGCTGTTGGGATTCGTTGCCGGCAAATTCGTAATGGCGCGCCCGGAGAGATTCGAACTCCCGACCTAATGCTCCGGAGGCATTCGCTCTATCCAGCTGAGCTACGGGCGCGCTTCGAGGTTGGTCAGTTATAGCTTACAAGGAATCGGGGTGATCGGGCCATCGGATGATCGAGCGGAGTAAAACCCGCTACGGCGAGGTATGCCTATCTGGTCTCCACCAGCTCAGGCTTCTCCGCCGATTTAGCTTGGGTCTTCTGTTCCGGCTTCCACCGCAAGATAGGCTTTCGCGCAGCCGTGGTTTCATCCATTCGCGCAACACGAGTGTTGTGAGGGCCGCTTACGACGAGCTGCGGGTCCTCCTCCACTTCGCGTGCTATGGCCTTCATCGCTTCGACGAACAGATCGAGTTCTTCCTTCGATTCGCTTTCCGTCGGTTCGATCATCAGTGCGCCGGGCACGATTAAGGGGAAGGAGGTCGTATATGGGTGGAAACCATAGTCGATCAGCCGCTTGGCGATGTCGCCGGTCTTAACACCGTTTTGGGTCTGCAGACGATCGCTGAAGACGACCTCGTGCATTGATCCTGTCTTGTACGGAAGGTCGTACACCCCCTCCAGCTTCTTGCGAATGTAGTTGGCGTTGAGAACCGCATCCTCCGTTGTCTGGCGCAGGCCATCAGGCCCGTTCGCGAAGATGTACGCAAGCGCGCGAACGAACATTCCAAAATTGCCATAAAAGGCGCGCACGCGGCCGATCGATCTGGGGCGGTTGTACTCGAAACCTAGTTTTCCGTCTGGGCGTGTGGTGAGCACCGGAGTCGGCAGGAACGCTTCGAGGAACTTCTTGCACGCCACCGGTCCCGATCCAGGACCGCCGCCGCCGTGCGGGGTTGAGAAGGTCTTGTGTAAGTTGAGGTGCATTACATCGACGCCGAAGTCGCCAGGCCGCGTCTTTCCTACCAGGGCGTTCATATTCGCACCGTCCATGTAGAGGAGCGCGCCTTTATCGTGCAACACGTCGGCGATGCGGTGGATGTCCTTCTCGAAGACTCCGATTGTGCTTGGGTTGGTCAACATCATGCCGGCTACGGTGTCGTCCACCACGGACGCGAGCAGGCTGGAATCAACCATACCTTCCGAGTTGGATTTTAGGTTGATGATCTCGTAGCCGCAAATCGCCGCCGTGGCGGGATTGGTGCCGTGAGCCGAATCGGGAATGATGATCTTCTTGCGCGGGTTCCCTTTTGATTCGTGATGCGCGCGGATCAGCAGAATGCCGGTGAATTCGCCGTGAGCGCCGGCGGCAGGCTGCAGCGTGATTGAGTCCATACCGGTGATCTCGCACAGGCATTCCTGGAGTGTTTTGATGATCCGCAGGGCGCCTTGCGAAATCTTTTCCGGCTGGTAGGGATGCGCGTTGCCAATGCCTTCGAGTCGCGCGACAAACTCGTTCACCCGCGCGTTGTACTTCATCGTGCATGAGCCCAGCGGATACATGCCGAGATCGATCGCATAGTTCCAGGTGGAGAGTCGGGTGAAGTGGCGGATGATCTCGATCTCGCTTACCTCCGGCATCACGCCGAGATCTTCGCGCGCGTGCTCGCCAAGTAGCTTCTCAGGATCGACATCGGGTACATCGAGCGGCGGCAGCTTATACGCCTTCTTTCCGGGCGAGGACTTCTCGAAGATCAGTCCTTCGTTCTGGTTTACGTGCTGCGAAACTTTGCGCGGCTTCACGCTTCCACCGCCTGGACTGCGGCGTCTATCTGCTCGCGCGTATTCATCTCCGTACAGCACCACAGAGCTGCATTGCCCAATTCGGGATAGAACTTCTTCAAAGGGAATCCACCAATCATTTTCTTTTCGAGCAGCCGGTCGTTGATAGCGTGCGGATCTTCTTTCGTCTGTACGACAAATTCGTTAAAGCGCTTTCCTTTCGCGAAGAGCAGCTTTGCCTTTTTCCCAAACTGATTGGCTGCATAGTGCGCTTTGGCGAGATTTTGCTTCGCGAGCTCCCTGAGCCCCTCGCGCCCGTAAACATCCATATATATGGTGGACATCAACGCTACCAAGGCTTGATTAGTGCAGATGTTCGACGTGGCCTTCTCGCGGCGGATGTGCTGTTCGCGCGTTGAGAGTGTGAGCACGTATCCACGCTGGCCGTTCTTGTCTTTGGTTTCGCCCACGAGGCGCCCGGGCATTTGGCGAACATATTTCTCTTTGGCAGCGAGCACACCGTCGTAGGGCCCTCCGAATCCAAGAGGTACTCCAAAGGACTGCGCTTCCATGGAAACGATGTCTGCCTCCGCGGGGGGCTTCACAATTCCAAGCGACAGCGCTTCAGCAATCGAGACCACGAGCAACGCTCCTTTGCGATGCGCGATCTGTGCAGCTGCAGAAACATCTTCCAGGGATCCAAAGAAATTCGGGCTCTGGATGAGCACGCATGCGGTCTGATCTGTTATGGTTCGTTCGAGTTCATCCAAATTGATCTCGCCGGTCTCTTCCTCATAGCCGACGAAGTGCATCGGGAAGCCGCGATGGTGGAGGTAGGTATGAATCACCTCGCGGTACTCTGGATGCAGCGTGCGCGCGATGACTGACTGTTCCCTTCCGGTCACACGCATTGCCATCAGGATCGCCTCGGCCGCTCCAGTGCTGCCGTCGTACATTGAGGCATTGGCAATCTCCATGCCGGTGAGCTCGCAGATCATGGTCTGAAATTCAAAGATTGCCTGCAGCGTGCCTTGCGAAATTTCAGCTTGATATGGCGTATAAGAAGTGAGAAATTCACCACGCTGCACCAGCGCATCAATAATCACCGGACGATAGTGGTGGTATGCGCCGGCTCCGAGAAAAACTGCGTATCCGGCGGCGTTCTCGTGACTGCGTTCGCGGAAGTAATCGATGATCTCCGATTCCGCCATCTGGCGCGGAACCTTGAGATCGCGATTCAGGCGATATTCGCCGGGAATTGCTTTAAAGAAATCGTCGATCAAATGAACGCCGATCTCGCGCAGCATCTGCTCGCGGTCGGCAGGAGATTTTGGAAGATAACGCATCTGGGACCTTTGTCATTCCGAGCGCAGCGAGGAATCTCTACCGAACCCACAAACTTTCGTTAAAGTAGGGATTCCTCGCTGCGCTCAGAATGACACCGCGAATTCCTAATGTCCGCCCTCCTCTTTCACATACTTCTCATAATCGTCCGAAGAAAGCAGCTTGTTCACCTCGCCGGCATTCGCAAGCTGGATCTTCACCATCCAGGAGCTGTGGGCATCGGAGTTAATCTTCTCCGGCGCATTCGCCAACTCTGGATTGACGGCCACGACTTTTCCCGAGGCCGGAGCGTATAGCTCCGAAACTGCCTTTACCGACTCGACCGTTCCGAAGCTCTTCCCTGCCGTGAGTTCATCTCCAACTTTAGGTAATTCCACGAAGACGATATCTCCGAGCGAGTTCTGCGCATAATCGGTGATGCCAATCGTGGCCTGGTTTCCGTCCACGTTGATCCATTCGTGTTCGCGCGTGTAGCGATAAGCTGGAGGAAAGGCCATTGCTATCGATCCTTTTATTTCTTTTGGCGTTTGTAGAACGGCGTCGGCACAACTTGCGCTTTAATCTTTTGCGCGCGCACTTGCACCAGAACCACGCTCCCAGTTTGGGAATAGCTCGGCGGCACGTACGCTAAGGCGATGTTCTTCTTCAAGAACGGCGCTGGGGACCCGCTGGTGACGTATCCGATCTCATCTCCGGATTCACTGAATACTTTGTAACCATCACGTCCAATGCCGCGCTCGATCATCTCCAGCCCAACGAGAATGCGTTTGAGCCCTTCTGCCTTGGCGCGCTGTAGTGCATCGCGCCCGATGAACTCCGGCTTCTCCATTTTGCAGAAGCGAACCAGATCGGCTTCCCAAACGTTAATCGTGTCTGATATTTCATGACCATAAAGGGCCATTTTCGCTTCGAGCCGCAGCGTATTGCGCGCACCAAGGCCACAAGGCAGAATGCCAAATTCTCTTCCGGCTTCGAGCACTTCGTTCCACACTCTTGCGCTGGTCGGCTCGTCCGATGGGACGTAAATCTCGAATCCATCTTCGCCGGTGTAGCCGGTGCGGGCGATCATTGTATTCGGCAGCCCGCAAATCGTGCCGTAAGTAAACCAGTAATTCTTGATAGAAGCCAGATCGGCATTGGTGAGCTTGCGCAGGACATCGATTGCGCGAGGCCCCTGGATGGCTAACTGGGTGTAGTAGTCGCTGAGGTCCTGCGCATGACATCGAAATCCGCGGACATTCTTCTGCACCCAGCTCACGTCTTTCTCGCGTGTTCCAGCGTTGATCACGAGAAGATAGTCGTTATCCCCTAGCTTGTGAACGATTACATCATCGACGAACGTCCCTTCAGGATAGAGCAGCGCGGAGTAGTGCGCCTGCCCAGCCTGGAGCTTGGTAGCGTCGTTCATGCTGATGTGCTGGACCGCGTCGAGGGATTGCGGGCCGCGAATGAGGATGTCGCCCATGTGGCTTACATCAAACACCCCGACACCTGTACGGACGGCCAAGTGCTCGGCGATCAAGCCGGAATACTCAACGGGCATGTCCCATCCGCCGAAATCGACCATCTTCGCGCCCATTTGTCGATGGACCGCGTTCAAGGCAGTCTTACGGAGCGCAACATTGGCTTCGGCGGTGGGACTCAAGTGGATACCTTTTGTCAGTGGAAGATAGTGAGGCCCAGAGCGCGCTGGGCAACCCTTGAAAGTAACACGCTGGTTGGGGAGGGTCAACGCGTGCGCCGCAGGCACAACACAACTGCTACCATCACGTGAATGCCTCGACTACGCGTCTCCGCAATCAGCTATCTGAACACGGCTCCTCTAATGTGGAACTTCGAGCACGGCTCTAAGCGTGAAGAGTTGTTGCGCACTTTCCAGGTTGATTACACCATTCCATCTCGCTGTGCTCAGATGCTGGCGGACGGCTCAGCGGATATTGGGATTATCCCGGTGGCAGCTTATACAAGCATCGAAAATCTGACGATTTTGCCCGAAATAGCTATCGCCAGCGATGGCGCTGTACGTTCAATTCTGCTCGTGAGCAATGTGCCCCTGGAGCAGATTCGTACTGTCGCTCTCGACAGCTCCTCGCGATCATCGGCAGCGCTGATCCAGGTGCTATTCGCCAAGCACTGGAAGCAGGAAGCACGATTCGTACCCGCAGAGCCGCAGCTCGGTACCATGCTCGCCGTCAGTGACGCCGCGCTGCTGATCGGCGACCCGGCGCTGAAGGTGGATCGGTCACGGTACCTCACCTGGGATTTGGCCCATGAATGGCGGTTGTTCACCGGCAAACCATTCGTCTTCGCCTTCTGGGCGGTTCGCGGCGGCGCTGCCTCTGAAGACGAACTCGCTTATGTTACGGAAGTATTCCGCGCCTCCCGCGATGCCGGTCTGGCGCACTTGTCGGAGATCGCGACCGAGTGGTCGACCAAGCTCGATCTCTCGCCTGAGTTCATCACCAGCTACCTCGCTGAGAATATTCAGTACCGCCTTTATGCGGGAAACCTCACCGGTATGCAGTTGTTCTTCGAGCTGGCGGCCGAATTGAAGGTCCTGCCTCCCGTACCAGAGCTGCGGTTTGCACGCGAACTCGAAATCCGCAACTCGGCCTTGAGAAATCGCTTCTAAATCAATCAGGACCAAATGTGACAGCCGAGCTGATCATCGCGAGCAGCGTGTGGGCAAAAATCCGGCAGCTCGGGCCTATCGGCGAGATACTGCTCGGCATTGCCGACGCTTCCGTAATTCCCACTCCGGGAAGTTTGGACATCCTCATCATTTTGCTTGTCGCAGGAGCGCCACAGCACTGGTGGATTTTCGTAATCGCCGCAACCATTGGCTCCGCCATCGGCGCATACATTACTTACGGCATCGGCGTGAAGGGCGGCAAGGAAGGTCTGGAAAACCGGATTCCTGAAAAGAAACTGAAGAAAGTTTATCGCTGGAGCGAGAAGTATGGGTTGGGCGCCGTCGCGGTGCCCGCACTGCTGCCTCCACCATTTCCGCTTTCGCCATTCCTGCTCGCTGCCGGCGTCTTGAAGGTACCCCGAACGAAGTTCCTGGCAGCCTACTCCGCGGGACGACTGGTTCGCTACGGCATTGTCGCGTGGCTCGGCCGCCTCTACGGCAAGGCGCTTATTGCGGGCATGCAGAAGTACTCAAAGCCGATCATCTGGGCCCTCATTGGTCTGGCCGTCCTCGGCGGAATCGCGGCGGGAATCTACATCTGGCACCGCAAGCAAAAGGGCCTGCCGGCATTCAGATCAGCCGAGAAAAAGGCCGCCTGACAGAAGCTCCGTCCAAGCAACGGATACTCGACCATTGTCGCCGCCCCCTTTCGTGTGCTTTGGATTTCGCCGCTCCAAGTCGCGCAGCAGCCTAGTCTCGCTGAGGTCGACTACCGTACATCTATAATTTGATGGCAGAGTTCCATTCTGGGAACCTCCGATCATCTGCTCTCTTTTCTATTCATCAATAACCCGCCGGCTTTGCAGGGCTTGACTTCTCAATTAGCGCTATCGCCGTTTACACTGCTCGGCTATGCGCTGCGTCGGTTTGATTTCTTTTGTTTTTCTTCTCGCCATTCCTTGTCTCGCGTCCGCACCGAGCGGAATCCCGCGGGAGCTGGCGCAAGAGCGTGCTCGCCTCATTTCCAACGTTCGCTATCATCTTTCCTTCACGCTCGTGCCTCACGCGGCAACAACCATCGGACACGAGGAACTCACATTCGAACTGAAGTCGCCTGAAGCAGTCCTACTCGACTATCGCGACGGTGCCGCGAGCAACCTTCGAATAAACGATAAGGAGGCTCTGGTCCAAACCGAGAACGGACACATTCTGCTGCCCGAAGAAATGCTCAGAGTGGGAGAAAACCAGATCAGTCTCGATTTCGCCTCTCCGGTAGCGCCAGCGGGAAAGGCGATCACTCAGTTTGAAGACAAGGACGATGGCAGCGAGTACCTCTACACGCTTTTTGTTCCGATGGATGCAAGCATGGCGTTCCCATGCTTCGATCAGCCGGATTTAAAAGGACGCTTCAGCCTGACTCTGCAGATTCCAAACAGCTGGATGGCGATTTCGAACACGTCAGGTAAGTTCTTCGACCGTGGCAATCGAATTCAGGCCATCTTTCCTGAAAGCGAGCCCATCAGCACCTACCTATTTGCCTTCGCGGCCGGCCCATTCCGCAAGGTGCACGAAACGACTGGCCTCCCAGGCGTTTATGTCCGTAAATCCCAATATGAAAAAGCGCTTCCCGAGGTCCCCGAGCTCCAGCAGGTGACGGCGGCTGGAATGAAGTTCCTCGCCGAGTATTTCGCGCAGCCATTCCCGTTTCCTAAATACGACCTCGTCCTCATTCCAGGCTTTGCCTATGGCGGCATGGAACACGCTGGAGCAACCTTTCTTCGCGAAGAGTCGGTCCTGTTTCGCACCGCTCCCACGCACAGCGACCGCATCGGCCGTGATCTGCTCACTCTACACGAGCTCACACATCAGTGGTTCGGCGATTTCACCACCATGCGCTGGTTCGACGACCTGTGGTTGAAAGAAGGTTTCGCGCAATACATGGCGTACCGCACGCTGGATCAACTCAAGCCCACTGAGAACGTTTGGCAGCGATTCTATCTTTCGATCAAACCGGCAGCTTATGCGATCGATTCCACTTTGGGAACTACGCCGATCTATCAGGACATCGACAACCTGCAGAACGCCAAGTCAGCTTACGGCGCGATCGTCTACTCAAAAGCTCCCGGGCTGCTGCGTCAGCTTGCCTTCATTCTTGGCGACGAACACTTTCGCGATGGTCTCCGCATATACCTGAAAGAGCACCAATACGGGAATGCTGAGTGGAGCGATCTGGTAAAGGCCTTCGAACACGCGTCAGGCCGCAAGCTTTCTGACTGGGCAGATGCATGGATTCGACGGCGCGGCATGCCGCAGGTGGACGTCTCCTGGAACTGCAGCAACGGCCGATTAACGAACTTGTCGCTCAGACAGCACAATGTCCTGAACGAAGGCGGCGTATGGCCGATCGCTACTCAGATACTGCTTTCGTACGGCAACTCTGCGCCGGTGCGTCTTCGCGCCGAATTGGGAACCGCTGAGGCAGCCGTGGCTGCGGCTGCGGGAAAGGCGTGCCCTGCTTTCGTGTTTGCCAATGATCAGGATTATGCTTACGGCCGCTTCCTTCTCGATCCGACGAGCCAGACCGCAGTCGAGCAGAGACTCGGTGACATAGACGACTTGTTCGAACGCACGCTGCTCTGGGGATCGCTCTGGGACTCAGTGCGCGAAGCGCAGTTTGGTCCCCAGAAATATCTGTCCCTGACGCAGCGACTCCTTCCCAACGAAACGAACGAGTCGTTGGCGCAATCTTTGACCGCGCATACCGTAACGGCGCTGCATCGGTACATCAGTCAGCAAACGCGAGCTGAACGTGTGCCGGAATTCGAGAAACTCGCGCATTACTGCATGTTGAATTCGCAGGAACAAGGACTGCGTATCATTTGGTTTCGAACCTTCCGTGCGGTGGCCGAAACCGACTTTGGACGGGTTGGCTTGAAGCGGTTGTTAAACGGTAAACTTCAAGTACCCGGAGTTCAGCTCCGTCCGCTAGATCGCTGGAGCATGGTCACTGCTCTGATCGCAACAAAGGATACCGAAGCCGACAAGATCTTCGCCGCAGAACGGGAGCGCGATCACTCGGGCGACGGTCTCAAATACGCTTATGTGGCCGAAGCCGCGCGTCCCGATGCGGCCAGCAAGAAGAAATACTTTGACGACTATTTACGCAACGCTGACCGCCCTGAAGATTGGGTCGAGCAGAGCCTCGCCGCGTTCAATTACTGGAATCAGTCGGAACTCACGGCTCCATACCTGGAGCCGGCACTGAAGGCGCTGCCGCAGGTAAAACGCGAGCGCAAAATATTTTTCGTGCTGGCTTGGCTTGGTGCATTCATTGACGGACAGCAGTCACCGCAGGCCGACGCTCAGGTTCATTCATGGCTGCAGGCCGGCAACATCGATCCCGACTTGCGGTTGAAGGTGCTTCAGGTCGTCGATGACCTCGACCGCACGGTGAAGATCCGGAAAGCATTTCCGTGAATGGAACGCTTGTGCGTCTACTCTCCGCTGCCCGGCAGCACTCCGATCGTGTGCAGCCATGTCGTAGCTAATTGCGGCAAATGGGTTACGGGGAGCGCTGTTGGGCGCAGTCCATATCCATGGCCGCCTTGTGCATACGTGTGCAGCTCGGCTGGAACTCCCGCCTTCTTTAGCGCCATGAAGTACTCAACCGCATTTTCTACGTGTACGGGATCATCTTCTGCCTGCACGATAAACGCTGGAGGTGTGGACGAAGTCACCGGAATGTCTGGATTGAATTGAAAGTTCTTCTCTGAAAACGCAAGGTAGCCGGGATAGATGATGATGGCAAAATCGGGACGGCAACTCTGCCGGTCGGCGGCGTCCACTGCGGGATAAAGACGGCGGTCATAGTGCGTGCTCAGAGCCGCGGCAAGGTGTCCACCGGCCGAGAATCCAAGCACTCCGACGTGCTTCGGATCAATGTGCCACTCTGCCGCATGCTCACGGACCATGCCCACCGCGCGTTGCGCATCCTGCAGCGCTGCTTCCGATTTGGGAAATGGACCGGTATCGGGCACACGATACTTCAGCAGCACGCAATTTACTCCGATCGAATTCAGCCAATCGCAGACTTCCGTTCCCTCAAGGTCGATAGCGACGATACGGTACCCGCCTCCCGGAAAAACCACCACTGCTGGACCGCCGTCTGCACTGGCTGAGCCAGAGTGTGTTAGATAGAGCGTGACCGTAGGAGAACTCACGTTGCCGAGACGCACCACGGCACGTCCGGCGACCTGATGGTCTTTGCTGGTCGTCATGTCCTGCTCTGGTCCCTTTGCAGTCGAAGATCCCGGCGCACCGTTCGGCCACAGTGGAATGGTCGTGTGATCAGCACTGGGAGGCCATCCGGAAGGCTTCTGTGTTTGCGCTGACAGAATCAGACTTAAGCAGACAATGAGCAGCAATGAAAGCAGCGATTTTCGCATTTCGAATCCTCAGCCGGAGAGTGTACAGGAACCTACTATTGTCTTCGTTGTCTAACGGCGAAGGCGCGTGTTGACCGCTGGACAACGCCGTGTTCCGCACTCTTCATCTTTATGAAACAGATACGGGAGGAGCTTCCAAATGAAATCAGGCAAGACGATCACACTAATCGGCGCGGCAGTGCTGCTGTTTGTTACGGCAGCATTAGCCGATCAATTCAAGATGCGCGCTGGAGAATCGAATCCGGCGGCGATGGGGGTGGTGCATGTGAACACCGATCGGAATGGCAATCTGGCAATCGAGCTGGAGGCAAAACATCTGGCGCCAGCCGATCGGCTCAGTCCTGCACACTCAAATTACATCGTATGGATTCAGCCGTCGGGCCAGCAGCCGCAGATCTTAGGAGAGCTGCGCGTGAATACCCAGGACGAAGCGGCCAGCTTCAAGACCTCGGTGCCATATCACAACTTCGACATCTTCGTAACCGCGGAGGACACCGCGAAGCCAGATACGCCGAGCAGCACCGATGTTCTGCGCACCAGCGTGCAGAAGTAGCAGCTCTGAAACGAGCAATACCGGGGACGACTCTCGTCCCCTTTTGTTTTGGCGTTAAAGATTATCTCGGTGTGAACTGGTTAAGATCGTAAATTCCCAACTGCTTTTCCAGAGCCGCGACTTTATCGACATAGATATCGAAGCCATCGCCGCCGAAGGTTTTTCGTTCGATGCTCTCGAACTGCTCGCCCATTGCGTCGTACTCATGCGGTGAAACGATCTTGTGCAGCTCGGGAAAGAGCACCGTATCTTCACGCGCCTCGTGTGGCGCATACATGCGAACGAACGCCTCGAGATCGTTTGCCAGCCGATTGCGATCGTCCCGGCTCTTCAGCGAAGATGCTGTCGCCAGTACGCGCTCGGTGACGCGCCGCCCCGCCTGGTGCTGTTTCAAAAGCGTATCCACAAGCGACACCAGCTTGCCGGCTTTGCGGAAGCGTGGGAACAGGTGCTCCTCTTCCAGCTTCTCGTGATATTCCTCGATGAACTTGCGGATGATAGTCGCACCATCTGTCACAGCCTGCGGCGGGAAATCTTTATTAGCCTGAATGCGGCGGATGATTTCATCGTAGGCCAGCAGCACACGCTTAAGGATTCCATGCTCGCGCATGAGGTCTTCGTTCGTTGAGACCTCTTCGTCTTCCTTCTCTTTCTCCTGCCCAAACAGAGGAGTGGACGCCAGAACGGCTGCGCTTCCTAAAACGGGCAACGTGCGTACAAAATGGCGGCGGGTGTGTTGAAAAGCAGATTCGCGATCGTCCATAGCAATCAGCCTCTACTCCCGATTATCCCACTCAGGACCGGTTGCGATTGATTCGTCTCAGCTTGTATATCGTAGAGGCTGATTCGGCTTCGGTTACATCCTCCATGCATGGAAAAAGCCCACGCTTCTGCTACTCTTTCCGTTCGGATTCGGAGCTGATTTGAATGAGAACTTTCGCGACCATCACCTTGTTCGTGTTCTGTATCGGATCACTGTGCGCACAAACTGCCCAATCGAGCGCCTCAGCCGCTGTGTCCGGCACGGAAGCGACCCTTCCCTATTCGCCCAGTCTTGACGTGACCTCGATCGATCGCTCGGTCAATCCCTGCGAGAATTTTTATCAGTATTCATGCGGCGGATGGCAGAAGAAGAATCCCATTCCTCCGGACCAGACTTCGTGGAGCGTGTACGGCAAGTTGTACCAGGACAATCTGCAGTTCCTGCGCGGCATTCTCGAAGACGCATCGCGCACGAAGCAGCGCGATGCAGTTATGCAGAAAATTGGCGACTACTACGCCGCGTGCATGGATGAAGCTGCGGTGAATAGCCGTGGCATCCAGGCCATCAAGCCGGACCTGGAAGCGATCGCACATTTGAAATCGGTACATGATCTCGCACCGCTGGTTGCGCGGCTGCAGCTTGAGGCATCACCCGCGGCGACGATGTTCGGCGCATCCTCGATTCAGGATCCTGACAACTCCGAGCAGCAGATCGCCGGCATTAATCAAGGCGGGCTCGGACTGCCAGATCGCGATTACTACACGAAGGAAGATGCGAAATCGAAAGAGACCCGCGAGCGCTATCTGCAACACGTGCAGAAAGTTTTCGAGCTGCTGGGCGATTCGCCTGACAAAGCGCAGGCAGAAGCACAGGATGTAATGCGGATGGAAACGCGCCTGGCGCAGGCATCGCTCACGCGCGTGGAGCGTCGCGATCCTTACAAGCGCAAGAACAAGATGAAGGTTGCGGAACTCGAAACACTCGCTCCCAATTTCGATTGGGCGGCTTTCTTCAAGACAGAAAAGGCGCCGTCGTTCGAGATTCTGAACGTCACCGCCCCACCTTTCTTCAAAGCACTGAACGCCGAGCTGGCGTCCGAACCGCTCGACAAATGGAAGAATTATCTGCGCTTCCACGTTGCGAACGCCTACTCGCCGTATCTGTCACAGCCGTTCGTGGACGAGAACTTCGCGTTCTATCGCCAGTATCTGCGTGGTGCGAAAGAGCAGCAGCCGCGCTGGAAGCGATGCGTGCAGTACGTCGACGACGATCTCGGCGAAGCTCTTGGGCAGGCTTATGTTCGGCGCGTGTTCTCGCCGGAGCTGAAGGCGAGCACGCTCGATATGGTCCGACGTATCGAAGATGCGATGGCGCAGCGCATTCAGCAGCTCGACTGGATGAGTCCCGAAACGAAACAGCAGGCGCTGCTGAAGCTGCAAGGAATGCGCAACAAGATCGGATATCCGGACAAGTGGCGCGATTACAGTTCGGTGAAGATCACCGCGACCGACTTCCTTGGCAACGTGCGCAATGCGAGCTTCTTCGAGGCTCATCGCCGCTTGAACAAGATTGGTCAGCCGGTCGACCACAGCGAATGGGGTATGACTCCGCCGACGGTCAACGCGTATTACAACCCGTCAATGAACGACATCAACTTCCCTGCCGGTGTCCTGCAGCCGCCGCTGTACGACGCCAAGATGGATGATGCTCCCAACTACGGCGATACCGGTGGCACCATCGGCCACGAACTTACACACGGCTTCGACGATGAGGGCCGCAAGTACGACGCTAAGGGCAATCTGCGAGACTGGTGGACGAAGGCCGATGCCAACAAATTTATGCAGCGCACGCAATGCGTCGAAGACCAGTATGCGAAGTACGTCGTCGTAGATGACGTCCATATCAACAGCAAGCTGACGCTGGGCGAAGATGTGGCCGATCTCGGCGGCGAGATCCTCGCGTACATCGCCTGGAAAGGCGCCACGGCAGACAAGAACCTGCAGCCGGTCGACAATCTCACGCCCGATCAGCGCTTCTTCGTGGGTTTCGCGCAGTGGGCCTGCGAGAATGATCGTCCCGAAGATGCGCGATTGCGCGCATTAACCGACCCGCACTCGCCTGCGGAGTACCGCATCAATGGCGTAGTCGTAAATATGCCGGAGTTCACGCAAGCGTTTTCCTGCAAGCCGGATCAGCCGATGACAAAGCCGGCAGACCAGGTGTGCAGGGTATGGTGAGAGTCTTTGCCGGACGTGGAGTCCGGCGGCCCTATGTGTGACGGCCTCCAGTCATGCTGTTAAGATGTTGCCCGAAGCTTCTGCTGAGCGGGAGTAGTTCAGCGGTAGAACGTCGGCTTCCCAAGCCGGATGTCGCGGGTTCGATCCCCGTCTCCCGCTCCAGTTTCTGTTCCTTCTGTTCCCCTGACCTTGCGCGTTCGCGACTGCGCCCACGTGTGAGTGCAACATTTGAGTGGCGGGACGAATCCATTCGATAAAGCCCAGAAACCAGCTCAGTGCAGCGCCGACTACCAGACTGTCGTCTTAAGCATCTCAATCTGCGCGAATTCGCGCGGTGCGAGAACCTCGCTCATTACAGAGTTGCTGTTGAACTTTCCAATGGACATCCCGTTCGCATGGATCTCTGTTCGGAACACATGCGCAATGCTCTGCGCATTGCAGAAATCGAAGCTGCGCGCAACTATCCCGGCGAAGATGTGAAGGTCACAAGTATGCGGTTTCACCATCTGGCGCTGGCCGATCGCGCCAAGGCGAGCTGAGCCGAGCTGCCGAATTCCAGAGATATAATCTCCCTATCTTGAGTCGTACCCGCATTTTCGCTTGCCTGGCCGTGTGCTGCGCCATTTTGGGACTCCCGAACTTGACGGCACAACACGCGCCAGCCAAGGCAGCACTCAGTGAGGCCTCCCAACCGAGCAACAAAGTTGTGCTCGTGCTTCCCTTTCATAACGACTCGAAAGCTCCTGGACTGGAATGGATTGGCGAGGCATTCGCGGAGGTACTGGGCCAGCGGATGCAGTCGGAAAACACGTTCGTGATCAGCCGCGAAGACCGGATGAACGCATTCGATCGAGTAGGCGTACCGGCCAACGCGCAACTCTCGCGCGCCACTCTGCTGCTGATCGCGCAGCAGATGGACGTGGATTATGTCGTCTTCGGCAACTACAACTACGACGGCAACATGTTCACGGCAAAGGCGCAGCTCCTCGACATGCGCCGCCTTCATTTATCTCCCGCGGTGACCGAAATCGGATCGCTGCTGCAGCTCACCGATATCCAGGCGGGCACAAGTTGGGACCTGATGCATCAGATTCGTCCTGACCTCGCCGCAACCAAGCAGGACTTCATCGCCGAAACCAAGGACATTCGCCTGGACGCGCTGGAAAACTACGTGCGCGGCGTAATTGCGACCGACGCAGCCGACAGGATTCGTCACTTCAAAGAAGCTGTACGGCTCAACCCGAATTACTCCGTAGCCATGCTGCAGCTCGGCAAGACCTACTTTGCGCAGCGTGACTACGCCTCGGCGATCTCGTGGTTCAGCAAGATTCCCGTTTCGGATAAGCACGCCGCAGAAGCGAACTTCTTCCTTGGGCTGTCGGCGTATTACTCCGGCAATCTGGACCGCGCCGCAGATGCTTTCAACTTCGTGGCCTCGCGTCTGCCGCTTACTGAGGTTTTCAACAACCTCGGAGTCGTCGAAGCCCGCAGGCGGAAGCCAAGCTCAGTGGAATATTTAGAGCGTGCGGTGCAAGCGGACCCTACCGATGCCGATTATCACTTCAACCTGGCTCTGTCGCTCGCACGAGTAAAAGATACGGCGGGAGCTACCAAGCAGCTGAAGGAAACGCTGGCTCTGCGCCCGTCAGACACTGAGGCCAAGGCTTACCTCGACACCGTTACCGGTTCATCCGCCGGAATGCGTGCTCCGCTGGAGCGCATCAAGCGCAACTATGACGAGGCTTCCTTCCGCCAGCTTGCGTTCGCCATCGAGAAGGCCGAAGAAGCGCAGATGGCGCACTCCGATCCGAAGAAGCATGCGGCCATGCACGTCGATGAGGGCAAGGAGCAGTTGCGGCAGGGATTCTATGAGGAGGCGCGCGACAACTTCCGCAAAGCGCTGGCTCTCGATCCGGAGAATGCCGAGGCCCACGTCGGCCTCGCCAATGCGCAGATTGCGCTCAACGATTTGACCGGAGCGCGTACCGAGTTGGACTCAACTCTGCGAACTCAACCTACGCCGGACGCGTATGTAACTTTGGGACAGCTCAATCTCAAAGAGAATAAGCTGGACGCAGCCAATCAGGCTGTCGCGGAGGCGCTCCGGATGGAACCGAATAATACCTCTGCCTTGCAGCTCAAGCAGCAGCTTGAGTCCAAGCTGAGCAGCGCGGCGCCGCAAAACCAGTGAAAAGTCGATTCCCAATTTGGTTCGCGCTGATGCTCCTGGCAGTAATCGGCATGGCGGCATCAGCTCGCGCAGACGTGCTGCGGGTCGCGGTCGATGGAACCATCAATCCAATCTCCGACGAGTACATCGAGCGTGGAATCCAGCAAGCCGGCAGACAGCACGCGCAAGCAGTGTTGATCGAAATTCGCACGCCCGGCGGACTGGTGGATTCCACACGGAACATCATCAGCAAGATTCTTGCCTCTCCGGTTCCTGTCATCGTCTACGTTTACCCCACCGGAAGCCGCTCCGCTTCGGCGGGCTTTTACATTCTCGAGTCCGCCGACATCGCCGCGATGGCGCCGGGCACGAACACCGGCGCAGCTCATCCAGTGCTGATGGGCACGACCATGGATCCCATCATGAAGGAGAAGGTCGAGAACGATTCGGCCGCTTTCATGCGATCGTTCGTCGCCAAGCGCGGACGCAATGTCGAGGTCGCTGAGAGTGCCGTGCGGCAATCGAAGTCGTTCACCGATCAGGAAGCGCTGCAGCAGCACCTGATCGACTACGTGGCAAAAGATACGACTGATCTGTTCAAGCAAATGGATGGCAAGAGCGTCACGCGCTTCGACGGTCAGAAGGTCACGCTTCATATTGCCGGCGCGCACATAGATGACTATGGACTCACGCTGAAGGAAGAAATACTCGGGTTCCTCATCAATCCCAATACCGCATTTCTGGTTTTGATTATCGGTGCGCTCGCGATCTACTTCGAATTCAACCACCCCGGAGCGGTGATTCCCGGCGTGATCGGGATCATCTTCGTCATACTCGCGGTTTTTGCGCTGAATTTACTGCCGCTGCGTTTTGCCGGCGTGGCACTGATCATCACCGCGTTTGTGCTGTTCGCTCTTGAGGCCAAGTTTGCAACGCATGGTGCGCTTGGTCTCGGGGGTACTGCCGTGCTGATCCTGGGCGCTCTGCTGCTGGTCGACGGACCAATCCCGCAGATGCGGATTCGATTGCTCACCGCCGTCGCCGTCAGCGTACCTTTCGGGTTAATAACCATGTTTCTGGTGGACATCGCCGTACGCGCGCGGCGCAACAAGGTCGTGACCGGAGAGCGCGGCCTGATCGGCGAGATTGGCGTTGCTCAGACCCTGCTTCGACCCGACGGAAAGGTCTTTGTTCACGGCGAAATCTGGAACGCCCACGCTTCGGTTCCGATTGATCCGGGTAGTTCGGTTCGGGTGACCGCCGTCCACGACCTCACTCTGACGGTCGAGCCGGCCACGGCGGGTGTACCTGTTGGTTCCACTTCCATCAACACACTCTCGTAACTTCAACTCAGGCATATGCTTGAGCTAAGTAGCTGACCTTCTGGGGTAAAATCCGCTCCAGTTGCCCAGCGTACATCTTTCGGCAAGGCGAGGACTTGAAATTGGACTACCTAATCTACGCCATCATCATCATCGTTGGGCTCTACCTTATTAGTTCGATCAAGATTCTCGCTGAATACGAGCGCGGCGTAATCTTCCGGCTCGGCAGGTTGCTGACAAGTGCCAAAGGTCCGGGAGTGATTCTGGTCTTTGGTCCGATCGATCGCATGGTGCGCGTTTCTCTCAGGCAGGAAGCGCTCGAGGTTCCTCCGCAGGACATCATCACGCGCGACAACGTTACGCTGAAAGTAAACGCGGTTATTTTTCTGCGCGTGATCGATCCGAATAAGGCGGTTGTCGAAGTTTCCAATTACGTCTATCAGACTTCGCAGTTTGCGCAGACTACGCTTCGTTCCGTTTTGGGAGAAGTCGAACTCGACGAGTTGCTCTCGCATCGCGAAAAGTTGAACCTGCGAATTCAGACAATCCTTGACCAGCACACCGCGCCGTGGGGCGTGAAAGTGGTTAACGTCGAAGTGAAGCAGGTCGATCTGCCGGAGAGCATGCTGCGCGCGATGGCAAAGCAAGCGGAAGCCGAACGTGAAAAGCGTTCAAAGATCATTCATGCGGAAGGCGAATTCTCAGCCGCACAGCGGCTGGCGGATGCAGCGCAGGTACTGGCGACCCAGCCCATCACCATCCAGCTTCGGTATCTGCAGACGCTGACCGAGATCGGCGTCGAAAAAAACACGACGATTGTCTTCCCGCTGCCGCTTGAGTTCATGAACAGCTTCAACAAGATTTTGGAAATACATTCGCAGGCGAACAAGACCGCTTAGACATATGGCAACAACAATGCTTTCGCAACAGGTTGACCAGGAGAAAGACACCGAGATCGTATTGGGCACGGGCAAGCTGCTGGCCATCTTCTTTGGTCTCGTGCTTCTTTGTGGAACATTCTTCGGACTGGGCTACTCGGTCGGACACAGTGCGAGTCCAATGGCGATCCAGACTGGACAGTCGGGAAAGACCAGCGCTTCCAGCGGTGCTAAGCCATTGGCCGGCGTCACTGTGACTGCTCCCGCTGTGGCGCAAGATGCGCCGCCATTCCCGGCGAGCGATCCGAACAGCGCTGCAAATGCGCAGGTCGATCAAGCTCCGCCACAAAACCAAAGCGCATCGAACACTGACTCTGCCCCGGCGCCTTCCCCAACTCTTACGCCAGTTGCCGCGATTCAAACAAATACTTCGGCTAATGCTGAGACTCCCGATTCGGGAGCCATTACCGTGCAGGTCGCCGCTGTCACGAAGCAGGAAGACGCACAGGCTCTGGTCTCAGCCCTGCAGAAGAAGAATTACCCAGTGTTCATCTCTTCGAACAATGGCAGCGACAATCTCTACCACGTACAGGTCGGCCCGTTTGCCGAACTGAAAGATGCTGAAGCCATGAAGAGCAAGCTGGCCAGCGACGGGTACAACGCGATCGTCAAGAAGTAGCCGATAAATTTAGTTTCAGAAGGGACCTTATGGCGACTACGCCAACTACTACATCTGTCACTCCGCAGGGCGCAGCCGCAAAACCGGCGCAGCAAACTTTTTCGACACCGGCCCTGATCTCGGCGATGGTGAAGTTTAATCCCCGCGTAAGCGATTTGATCATCTCGCCGTTTCGCCCGCCACAGGTAGAGTTAAGCGGACAGCTCGTTGTCGTTCCCGGACTGCCGGTTCTCACCGCGCAGGACACCGCGCGTATCGCTGCGGACCTTATCGGCACGAACAAACGCGCAGCAGAAACACTGAAAAACGACGGCGCGTGCGATGCCTCGTACAGCATTCCCGATCTGGCCCGATTCCGTATTAATGTGTTTCGCCAGCGCGGCACGTACGCAATTGTGATGCGTATCATCCCGATGGGCATCCCATCGTTTGACGATCTGAAGCTTCCGCCACAGCTTAAAGAGATCTGCAACCTCAAGAATGGGATCGTGCTGGTCACGGGACCGACGGGTTCGGGCAAGTCGTCTACGCTTGCCGCCATTATCCGCCTGCTTAACGAGACGAAGGCATATCACATCGTGACGATCGAAGATCCAATCGAATTCATGCACCCGCACGGCAAATCGACGATTCACCAGCGGGAATTGCACAGCGATACTCCTACATTTGCGTTGGCTCTGCGTGCGGCGCTGCGCCAGGCGCCCAAAGTAATCCTCGTTGGAGAGATGCGTGATCGCGAGACCATTGAAATCGCGATGACCGCTTCCGAAACCGGCCACCTGGTCTTCTCGACTCTCCACACGATCGATGCGGCAAAAACAGTAGAACGAATTATCGGCGAATTCCCAATTGCGGAACAGACTGCAATCCGCAATCGCCTCTCGCAATCCTTCCGCTACATCGTCTCGCAACGGCTGCTGCCCAGAAAAGACGGGCAAGGGCGAGTAGCTGCAATCGAGATTCTCAAGTCCACGATGCGCACCCGCGATTACGTTCAGAAAGGCGAGAAGGAAGGCCAATCACTGCTCGACGCCATGAGAGATGGCGAGCTAGAAGGCATGCAGTACTTCGACGGCGTTCTGGAAGGCATGACGCGCGAGGGAGTCATCAGCAAAGCCACCGCGCTGGGCTATGCGACCAACGCAGGAAATCTGAACCTGTCGCTCGCTGATTTCGACGAGAAGGAAGCCTAATCGCACCGTCAGTACCGTCCGCGGTAGCGGATGGGTGATTCACATTCAGCACTTACCCATCCGCTGCCGCGGACGGTACTGACGATTGTTGTACTGCCCGTCGTTCTCCATCCGTATCGAATCGTTGTTCCTGAAACGGATCACCACGCATGTGATATCCGTTCTGCTCCCAGAAGCCTGCCTGATCATGATTGAGTAGTTCCAGGCCGCGCACCCACTTCACAGACTTCCACGCGTAAAGTTGCGGAACAATTAGCCGCAAGGGATAGCCATGCTCCGGCGTCAGCGGCTCGCCGTCATGATGCCTAGCCAGCAGGACATCATCGCGATCCAAATCTGCCAGCGGAACGTTTGCGGTGTAGCCCTGCTCAGCATGGATCAACGCATGGGTCGCACTCGGCAGCGGAGCTGCGCGCAATAGAATTTCTCCGATTGCCACGCCGTCCCAGCGATTGTCGAAGCGGCTCCAGCGCGTCACGCAATGGAAATCGCTGGTGGTTTGAATTCTGGGAAGCTGATTGAACTCGTTCCAGGTGAACCGCAGCGGGTGAGCAACCAGGCCGCTTACGCGAAAATCCCAGTGCTCCGGATCGAAACGCGGGATTGATCCATAGTGCAGAACTGGCCACTTGAGCGTGAGGGACTGTCCAGGAGGCAGACGATGCTGCTCGCGCATCTCCTGTTCTTTGCGTGTGCGTTCATCGCCGGAGAACATTCCTGAGAGGACCATAAAAGGAGAGCAGCCGCTAGCCGCTAGCTACTAGCAAAAACCGAAAACGCCGACTGTTAGCTGGGAGCTAGCAGCTAGAAGCTAGCAGCTCTCTCAGTACTCCGCCAGTTCCTGAATGGCGTGATAGAAATCGTCAGCCTGGGGCAGGATTTCGTCTTCGAGCAGCGGTTGATAGGCGATGAATGTATCCTGCGCTGCCACGCGTTTGACTGGCGCGTCCAGATGCTCGAAGAGTTCTCCGGCGATTCGCGCAGCTATCTCGGCGCCGTAACCCCAGCTCAGCGTATCTTCGTGCGCGACGATCACGCGGTTGGTCTTCTTTACAGAAGTCGCAATGGCTTCCCAATCGTAAGGATTCAGCGTGCGCAGGTCGATCAATTCGACACTGATGTCGAGTTCGCGCTCGATGCGCTGAGCTGCTTGCAAAGCCCGCGGGACGGTCGCGCCATAAGTCACGAGCGTCATGTCATCACCCGGACGAACGATGCGGGCTTTCCCAAATGGGATCATGTAGTCGGGGCCGGGATACGGAGCGCGTCCGAAGGTTTCGCGGTAGAGGCGTTTATGTTCGAGGAAGAGCACGGGATCATCGCAGCGAATTGCAGTGCGCAGTAGACCATTGGCATCCAGGGCGTTGGAGGGGAAGACGATCCGCATTCCCGGAGTATGGGTGAACAGGCTCTCGCCACATTGGGAGTGATAGATCGCGCCGCCCGTGAGATATCCGCCGACGGCCACGCGAATCACGGCCGGACAAGAGAAGCCGTTGTTCGAGCGCCAGCGGATCACAGGCAATTCGTTGCGCATCTGGTGGAATGCCGGCCAGATGTAGTCGAAAAACTGGACTTCAACTACCGGTTTCAGTCCTCGAGTCGCCAGACCGGTCGCGCGTCCCACGATCGATGCCTCGGCAAGGGGCGAATTGTAGACGCGGTCGGAACCATACGAGCACTGCAATCCTGATGTGAGTTTGAAAACTCCACCCTTGCCTTTGACCAGCTTCTCGTTCAGGTATTGCTCGCGACTGCAGTCGGCGACGTCTTCACCGAACATCACGATGCGCTCGTCGCGCTTCATCTCATCGCGCAGGCAGGCGTTGATGAGATCGGCCATTGTCTTCTCTGCGCCGGAACTCTTGGGCTGAGTTTCGAATTGGGCAGAAGTCGGGTCCAGGCTTGGCGAGTATAGGTTCTCCTTAATCGTGACTGGCTCAGGGAAGCGCGCGCCCAAGACGTGATCTGTCGCGCGCTGAATCTCGCGATCGACGTCTTTTTCCAGTTTATTGATCGCCTCTTCGTCGAGGATGTTCTCCCGAATGAGGAACAACTGCATGCGCGTAATCGGATCGCGCTGTGCGTCGCGGGAACGCTCCGACTCCGGACGGTAGAGCTTCTCGTCATCCGAGAGCGAGTGCGAGTACGGACGAATTACATGCCCGTGAACGAAGGCCGGACCTTTGCGGGAGCGGCAGTGCTTCACTGCAGCCTGCATCGCCGCATATGACTCAACCGGATCAGTGCCGTCACACTCGGCAAAATAGAAGTTCGGGAAATTGGAAACCAGCTTGGAGATATTGCCGCCCGCGGTGTTCACTTCGACGGGCACAGAGATGGCATAGCCGTTGTCCTCAACGACAAACAGGACGGGTAGCTTCATGTTGGAAGCGCCGTTGATCGCTTCCCAGAATTCCCCTTCGCTGGTGGTGCCATCACCGCAGGAGACATAGACCACTTCGTCTCCGTGGAAGACAACGTCCTTATATCCGGAATAGTCGCTGGGATCACGCCGCTCGGCGGCTTTTGGGTGACGATTGAGGTAGTGTCCGGCTTCGGCGCATCCGATCGCCTGCAGCAGTTGGGTTCCCGTGGGTGACGACTGCGTAACAATGTTCAGGCCTTTGTGCCCCCAGTGAGAGGGCATCTGCCTTCCGCCCGAAGCGGGATCGTCCGCAGCGCCCACCGCTTGAAGCAACTGCTCTTCCGGAGTAACACCGAGTGCAAGCACGAGCGCTCGATCGCGATAGTAGGGATAGAACCAGTCGTAGCCGCCCTTCAAGGAAAACGCAGCAGCGACCATGAGCGCTTCATGCCCGGCGCCGGAGATCTGGAAGAAGATTTTTTGCTGGCGTTTGAGGAGGATCTCGCGGTCGTCGATCCGGCGCGACATATACATGATCCGGTACATCTGGATCAGTTGTTCGCTGGTGAGTCCCGCGTAGCTTTTTGCTTCTTGAGGCCGTTCCGCAACTGCGGTCTTCTTCTGCTCCGTCCGGCTTAGCGCCATGCGGACTCCTTGGATGGAATAGGTGGTGCTGGTTGTTCTAGAGGGGCAAGCACTCCCTATTTTAAGCCGGAATGGTCGAAATGAATCCGTCTAGATTTCTGCAGGGGAGTACTCGAAATAGAGCTGGAGCTTGAGTTCGTCTTCCTGGCCTTCTCTTACTTCGACTCGGATGTCAGCGCAGGAGCGAACCACCACATCGGCTTCTCGGAGATCGTGAGCGGGATAGGTAGTCGTGAGGCCAATGGCCATCATGCCGGCCGTTTTGGCAGCAGCAATGCCTGCTGCAGTGTCTTCGACTACGAGACATTCGCCAGGAGGAAGACCTAGCAACTGCGCACCCTTCAGAAACGGTTCTGGATGTGGCTTTCCGCGTTCGACGAGTTCCGCTGTGATCGCATCCTTGGGAAGCGGCAGACCTACGTAGTTCATGCGTGCTTCGGCGAGTGGACGTGTTGCCGAGGTCACAATCGTCCAACGGTCTGGAGGGATTGAGGCTAGCAGTTCCGATGCCCCCTCGATCTTGGTCACACCTTCAAGATCTTCGATCTCTCGGCGCTCCACGTTGACGTTCTCTTTGGCGGCGTCCATGTACGGAGCCACGCGGCGAATCGTTTCGATGGAGCGTCGGCCGTGTGCCCACTGCATCACGTAGTCGGGATCGATGTTGTGGTCCTCGGCCCACTTGCGCCAGACCCGCTCGACTGCAGGCGTGGAGTCCACGAGAACACCGTCTAAATCGAACAAAATTGCGCTGCAGGTGAGCATGAGGACAGAGTATCAAAACTCTCTTGCCGCTTGACTCCGAAGCTGAACCGCACAGTCAACGTTAGGATTCGCTGCCGATACCCTGCTTTTGAGTTCGGGTCGTTGTACGCGCTGTGGCAAGTGATGCTGTATTCAGCATTTAACTGCAAAATTCCAATTAATCGTTGCGACGTTCCCTGGTCTGGGTCAAGTCTGCCCGTTGGTTGGAATTTGAAGAATACGAGCTGGCAAGATAAACAATTCGCTGCCGAATTCGCCCCAGGGAATCCTGTTTTGTTTGGCGTCGATTTTCGGGAAAGAAGGACCTGATGGGGAGTGCAGCTTGTGTGTATGGCCGAAGCTTAGCTAGTCGCCTCGAGTCGTGCTGCGATCTGGTTCAGAGTCTGCTGAATGCGATCGAGTTCCACCTGAGTCGCCTCTGTGAACTGCTCGATGCTCTCAGGGGCTCGCTCTAAATGGTGTGCCACGTTGCGTACAATCTCGCGGCCACGGTCGCTCAGGAGAAACACGCCGAGTCCTCCCAGCAACACTCCCAGGCCGCCCAGGCCATATGTGAGTTGTTTGTTCTTGTCCATTGCCCGTCTGGACCCCCACTTTCAAGATGCCCAATGACAGCATCCTGCTGAAAAATATGATGCAGCTTTGTGGCTTCAGGCAAAAAGAAAGTAGCTGGCTGCGTTACCAGGGTTCTAAATGGGCGGTTGAAGGTAGCTAATGGTAACCAGCCGGACAGCGTGAAATCAGCTATTTGCACTGGTTACCTTCCTGTCGCCACTTTTGCCGCATTTCTGGGTTTAAACCATCATCGAAATGAGTGTCCGCTTTGCGGATTCGGAGGATAGGTAGCTGCATGAAAAGGCTATGGATTACCGCGGCCGCAACACTGGGCCTTACGATTGCGCCGGCATTGGGAGCGTTTGCACAAATCGACATGAGCCAGGGTCAGGGACCGGTGCTCACCAACCGCAATCAGGGTCCAACAGCTCAAAACGTGATTCCGGCGGACACCCAGTTCGAAGTCCAGCTGAAAGATACCCTCGACAGCAGCAAGGACTCTGTCGGCAAGAAGTTTAAAGCCAAGCTCTCGCAGGATCTTGTCGCGCAAGACGGCAGTACGATTCCGATGGGCTCCGAGCTCAAAGGCCATGTCAGCGATGTGCAGCGCGGATTCCACTCACAACTGCTCTTGAGCTTCGACGAGATCAAGACTCGTCACGGTTGGGTGCCACTCGCCGCCATGGTCGCCGGCGTTCCTGGCGAGCACAGCGTCCAGAGTGACACTGGGCCAGAAGGCGAGATCAAACACACGAAGATCGATGCGCGTCGTGAGGTTGAAACTGCGGCTGCGGGGGCAGCAATCGGCGCGATGGCTGGAGCAGCGGCGGGGGGCGGAAAAGGTGCGGCCATTGGCGCCGGCGTTGGCGGCGGACTCGGAACTGGAGCAGGCTTGCTGACGGGACGCAACATCCGACTGAACAAGGGCCAGATGCTGGATCTGCGACTGGAACGCGACATTTTCTTGCCCCGCGGCTAGGCTTTGCTTTGTCTTGTCATTCCGAGGCCTGCCGTTTGGCGGTGGAATCCCTATCGACTGCATTGCGTGTTGCAGGGAGAAGACTTTCGAGTAACCTCACGGCGACAATTGATCTTACGCATACGCGAAGACCATTGCAGTCAATAGGAATTCCTCACCGCAACGGCAGCGGTTCGGAATGACAAAGCTGAAAAGTCTCCGTGGTGAATAGGCTGTTGCCGTCGAATTGACCTCCCTGCCGTCGGAAAATAGACTGAACTGTACCCGCATTCCACTTCACTCGTGGAGCTCCCCGTGGCTTACTCGCAAGATCTGCTCGACTCTCTTCACAATATCGCAACGCAACTCCGAATTGACTCGATCCGTGCGACGACCGCCGCCGGCAGCGGACATCCCACCAGCTGCATGTCTGCCGCTGAGATCATGGCGTGCCTTTTCTTCTCGGTGATGAATTTCGATCCGCAAGATCCCCACAATCCCGCCAACGACAAATTCGTACTCTCGAAAGGTCATGCTGCCCCAGTTCTTTATTCCACCTGGGCAGAGCTGGGATTCATCAAGCGCGAGCATCTGCTTACGCTGCGGAGAATCGATTCCGATTTGGAAGGCCATCCGACTCCGGTTCTGAAGTTCGTCTCTGTTCCGACAGGTTCTCTAGGGCAAGGAATTTGCGTCGCGCTCGGCATGGCGCTGGATGCGCGAGTCGATGGATCAAATTTTCGCGCGTACGCCTTGCTCGGCGATGGCGAGAACGCCGAAGGCTCGGTCTGGGAAGCGGCGGAACTGGCGGACCATCACAAGGTCGACAATCTCTGCGCGATTGTGGACGTGAATCGTCTCGGCCAAAGCCAACCAACCATGCTTCAGCATCACCTCGACATTTATAAGCAGCGTTGGGCGGCATTTGGTTGGAATGCACTGGTCGTAGACGGCCACGATCCGAAACAACTGCTCGAAGCGTTCGACAACGCGAAGCAGACCAAAGGTCGGCCCACTGTAGTCCTGGCACGCACTTTTAAAGGTAAGGGCGTTTCTTTCCTGGAAGACAAAGATGGCTGGCACGGCAAGCCACTGAAGCAAGAAGAAGCTGACAAAGCAATTGCTGAGCTCGAGAAGCAGTTCGTCAAATCGAGTGTGCCCGCGCCGAAACCGTCTAAGCCGACCGGCAAACCAAAGCAATACGGTGCCTATAAGCATGTTCCTTCTCCTCAATATGAGCTTGGGAAGGAAATCGCCACGCGCGAGGCCTGCGGACATTCACTGGAGCAGGTGGGCAAGATTAATGAAAACGTCGTCTGTACCGATGGCGACGTTGAGAACTCCACATACACCGAGTTCTTCCAGAAGGTCGCTCCGAAGCGCTTTTTCGAGGGTTACATCGCCGAGCAGAACATGGTCGGCATGTCGATGGGCTTTGCCGCTTTGGGAAAAATCGCGTTCACTTCGACCTTCGCCTGCTTCCTTACCCGCGCAGCAGATTTCATTCGTTTGGCCGGCCTCGCTCATCTGAATGTGAAATTCATTGGCACGCACGTAGGAGTGTCGATCGGCGAAGACGGATCATCGCAGATGGGACTCGAAGACATGAGCCTTTTCCGCGCAATGGCGGAATCCGTTGTTCTCTATCCGAGCGATGCCGTAAGCGCCTGGTACGCCGTCGATCTTGCTGCGTCTCACCATGGAATCTTCTACATTCGCAGCGGAAGACCCAAGCAGCCCGTGATCTATAAGAACGACGAGGAGTTCGAAATTGGGAAAGCCAAAGTGTTGCGCCAGAGCAAGGATGATGCAGTCACCGTCGTCGCTGGCGGTATTACTCTGACAGAGGCATTGAAGGCCTATGACGAACTGAAGAGGCAAGGCATTCCAATCCGGGTGATCGATCTTTTCAGCGTTCGTCCCGTGGATACGGACGCGCTTCTAAAAGCGGCAGCAGCAACCAACAACACCATCATTACAGTTGAAGATCACTATGCGGCCGGGGGCATCGGCGATGCCGTAGCTGAGGCAGTTGGACCAGAAGGAGTGAGGGTGCATCGTCTGGCGGTGCGCGAGGTTCCTCACAGCGGTAAAGCGGACGAGTTGCTGGCTAAATACAAGATCAACTGGCAGGCAATTGTCGAAGAAGTGCACGCCGTAGCTCCGGCTGCCGTGCGCTGAAAATCGATTCGAACCAAACACCAACCACGGATCACGCCGACGCTTGGGAAACGGATTGCTCAAAAAGACAAAATCCGTAACATCTGTGCTATCCGATGGGGTATTCAGAGTTACAGATTTCTGGCGCGGTGCTCTTTGAGAATGCAGCGATTCATCACGACGGTAATTCCTGCATCTCGCGCACGTTTGGCCGCGGTTTCATGGATTATTCCCTCCTGCAGCCACAAGGCAGGAATTTTCGAGCGAATTGTTTCTTCCACGATCTCGGGAACGAACTCGGGCCGCCGAAACACGTCTACGACATCAATCTTCTCGGGCACCTCGGACAGGGTGGAATAAGCCTTCTCTCCCAAAACGGAACTCTCGTTCGGATTCACCGGAATGATGCGGTAACCCTTGCGCTGCATGTACTGCGAAACGCCAAAACTCGGCCGCATCGGATCGGAAGATAAACCGACTACTGCAATCGTCTTCACCCGACCAAGCAGTTCGCCTATTTCATCGCTGACGATCGGCTTCATAGTTTTTCCCTGCTGTGACCTGACTACTCGCCTATTCTCCACCCTTGCCACCCGGACTTGTTCGCATCTTGAAGAGCTTGAGACCCATCTTACGCAGAGTCTCAGGGATATTCTTGTTCATCGAAAGCGTTCTTAGGTCGGGAGTTAGCAGGTTCTTGATTAGCCCTAAGGAAAGATCAAGCGGGGTGCGAGGGTTGTTGCACAGGTTGCGAACCACCACATAGTTCTTCATGAACTTGTGGTTCCGCGCGATATCGCGCAGCACGTTCTCGCGCACGTTCTTCATGTTGGCAAAGCTTTCGATCTCCTGATCACTGACCTTCGGCGAAGCCAGCACGGCAGAAGAGACGAGCTTTGACGAGTCTCGAATCAGAATGTTGCGCTCTTCGCGCGAGCCGGTCATCGCGACTTTGATGCGGTCGCTTACTTTCATTCTGGCCAGCTTCTGCAACACCGAAAGCCGCTCATCTTGCGCCGCGCTCTTTCCTTTTGCCGTCTCCAGAGCCTGCGGGGTGATTTCGGCGGACTGTTCGTCGCCGGTCTCGTCCACACCGCCCATCAGAGCAAACGGTCTGGCTTCCTTCTCCTCGGCTTCTAGTTCGGCGGCGTGTTCTTTGAGCCACTCCAGAACGTGCGTGTCGGTGACGGTCCCCATCTCCGCCACATCCACACCTAACGATGACAGCTTCTGTGTTAATGAGTCGTGCTCCTCGGGAGCGATATTGGGATTCCCGAGGAGTCGCTTCAGAATCTTCGCCGAGCCTGTCACGCGCGGACTCACCAGCAGCATCGTGAAAACTTCGCGACTGGCAGTCTCAGCAACTGCAGCCAGAATGTCGTCCGAAACCGAAGGATTCTCGAACAAGACGGGCAGCAGCTTCGGACGACGATTGCGGGGAGCAAGGAAATAATGCAGAACTTCGCGCGACGTGTTCGGATCAGCCAGCGCTGTTATCGAACCAACTTCGTCAAACCCCGCCAATGTCATTCGCGCTTGCTCCCCGAAAATGGCGTGATCGCTCAGGTAAATCAGAATCTCCAGCATTTCTCCTGGAGATACGGCCAGAGCGCCCCGCGATGCTGAGCGCATCACGCCCGCCGGCACGGCCGACTGCTTCATCATTTCGATGAGTCGTGGCATTCGGCTTTAGGAGACGCCTGCTTCACGGCGCATGAGAAGGTATCCGCGAATGAAGGGGGCCAAATCTCCATCGAGCACTCGGCTGGGATCACCGACTTCCACTTTGGAACGATGGTCCTTGACGAGCTGATATGGGGCAAGCACGTAGGAGCGAATCTGGGATCCGAAATCAATATCGAGCTTGGAGTCTTCCAGCTTCTTGGTTTCAGCCCGTTTCTTCTCCAACTCGTATTCGTACAGCTTTGAACGCAGAATCTTCATGGCGCGGTCGCGGTTCTTGTGCTGCGAGCGCTCGTTCTGACAGCTCACGACGATGCCGGTTGGAATGTGGGTGAGGCGCACGGCGGAATCAGTAGTATTCACGTGCTGGCCGCCCGCACCGCCCGAGCGGTACGTGTCGATCTTGAGATCGGTTTCTTTGATGTCGATCTGAATCGATTCGTCGATCTCCGGAGAGACAAAGACGCTGGCGAAGGAGGTGTGACGCCGCTTCGCCTGATCGAACGGAGAGATGCGCACGAGACGATGTACTCCAATTTCGCCGGTGAGTAATCCAAAGGCGTAATCGCCGTTCACGGTGAACGTCGCTGATTTAATGCCGGCTTCTTCGCCCGCCTGGTAGTCGTTCAGGACGGCTTCAAATCCCTGACGCTCCGCCCATCGCAGGTACATGCGCATGAGCATCTCCGCCCAATCCTGCGATTCCGTGCCGCCCGCGCCAGGATGGATTGTTACGATCGCGTTGCGCGCGTCGTTTTCTCCGGCCAGCAGCGTCTGCGTCTCCAACTTGTCGACAACTTCCCGCAGATTGTTGATTTCTCGGCGGAGATCGCCGTCGACGTTCTCGCCTTCGCGCGCCAGTTCGAAATAAGCTTCGATATCCTGCGTGCGACGGGTTAGATCGTTCTCGTTCGCCAGCGCGGCTTCGATGCGCTTACGTTCGCGCATGGCTTGTTGCGAGAGTTCCTGATTTGACCAGAAGTTGGGATCGGAGGCTTTTTTTTCTACTTCGGCGAGCTGCTCGCGCAGTCGAGGCGCGTCAAAGATACTCCCGCAGATCATGGGCCTTCGCGCGGACGGCCGCGTATTCGCGTTCCAGTTCTTCAACCATCATTTTGGGTTCCCCGGTCTGCATAGAAATCACTGGCGAAGCCGTTGTGGCAAACGTCCGCTGAGCGCGGCCATGATCAGAGCCAGTACTGAAATTATCGCACAGGCATGCGCGAACCAGTCCCCATGCCGAGTGTAGAAAGTGGTTCCCGATTCGAAGCCGTAAGGCGCCTGCAGGACAGTTCGCACGTTGCGTGGAGCCGTAGCGACCAGCTCCCCTAGTGGGCTGATCGAAACCGTGATTCCGTCGTTGGTGGCGCGAAGCAGCCAGCGTCCATTCTCGATCGCTCTCATCCGCGCCATGTTGAGGTGCTGACCTGGCGCGCCGTAGTCGCCATACCAGCCATCATCGGAAAGGTTGACGAACAGCTCGGCGCCATTTTGCGCGAACCTGCGCACTTCATCAGGAAAAATCGATTCGTAGCAAATGAACGTGCCGACTCTATGATCATCGACGTTCAGGGAATTGCGCTCATTTCCACGCGAGAGGTCCCCGATATCATGTGTTAAAGATTCGGCAAAACTCAACAGGCGCCGAAATGGAACAAACTCCCCGAACGGAACCAGATGGATTTTGTCGTAACGCGCGCCCATGCTGCCGTCGGGCTCGATCAACTGCGCAGAATTAAACACTTCAGAATTGTCTCGTTTGTTTCCGGGGCTCACGCCAAGGCTGCCGATGATCAGGTAAGCGCGCGAGTCTTGCGCCAGCGCGAACATCCAGTGTCGAAATTTTGGATCACTGGTAAAGAAGGGAGCGGGAGACTCCGGCCAAACAATCAAACGCGAATTTGAATCTTGAGGCATCGCTTTTGCAGCCTCGCTACTCAGTTGAACTAGCTGCGCAATGGTTTGGTCATAAAAGGCAGGAGCCCAATTGGTCTGCAGGATAGGAAGGTTTACCTGCACGAGATCGGCAATATGGTCTGGATGTACCGGCGGATACGGCACTGCCGCGCCAGACTGAAGGGCGACTGCTCCAAGCAAAGCGACAAGGGCAACGCCCAGGCGTCGTTCTTGCGGCAGCAGAAATCCGAGTGCAAAGATCGTGTTTACCAGAGCAACAACGAACGAGAGTCCGTACACACCTGTGACGGCCGCAATGCGCGTCAGCGGAACGTTGTTGACCTGCGCGTATCCGAGCAGATCCCAGGGAAAGCTCGTGATATGAGCACGAGCCAGTTCAACTCCAACCCATAGCACTGGGACCAAAATCAACACGCGACCATTGGCGAAGGAGCGGCTTCGCGTGAGCAGCCCAAGTAGAAGTCCGAAAAGGGCGTGATACAACGCGAGATACAGACAGAACAAAATGAGCACCCCGACGGCCACAGGCTCAGACAAGCCGCCGTATACATGCATGACGTGAAAGATCCAGTAGCAGGTGCCTGCGTACCAGATCACCCCGCTGCAATACGCGAGTAGTACGCCGCGAAGCATAGTCGGTGAGTAGCGCCGATCAATTAGGGCGACCAGCAGAGGGGCTAGCGCAATCCAGCAGAGGAAATAGAAACTCGGCGATGGAAAGCAGAGTATCTGCAGGATCGCAGAGAGGAGTGCCAGCAGCCATCCGGTCCGAGGAGATGGTCGCATCAACGCAAGTTTACCGGATACAGGCTATCACCCGTATCAGCGAATTTTCCTTTGAGATCAGGACAGTGGCAAAGGAACCGTGCTGAGTTGGCGGCATGCAAAAAACCCACTCATGAATCCAATGAGTGGGTTTCAAGTTGAACTCTTGCGATAGGCGCTCTCTAGAACAAATTCCAGAGGTACTGATTGTAGACATCGTGGTGATACTGAACTTCCGGCGTCTTGACGAATGTTCCCAGCAGGCGAGGGCATCGATCGGCTGACGCTTTCTTTAAGTCTGCGTAACGCCCCTTCACGTCGGCGCCCAACATTTTCGTCGTCCATTCTGCGCCGAGGAAATTATCAATTGCGGTGTAAATGTTATCCGGCAAATAACGCTCCGCTTGGCGCAAGTTCTTGATCTTCGATACATCACCTTCGAGACCTGTACGGAACACCGAGTACATCACCATGTATGGATTCGCATCCGGACCGACAGACCGGACTTCCACGCGCGAGGTCTTTTCGTTGCCGATGGGAATGCGGATCATCGAGCCACGATCCACAGGCGATGCTTTGATTTGGTTAGGCGCCTCGAAGTGAGGATCGAGACGGCGATATGCATTCACGCTGGCATTCAGCATCAGGCAGATGTCGTTCGCGTGTGTGAGAATTCGATCGATGAATCCCCAACCGTTTTTGGAAAGCTTCTCTTCCCCTTTTGGATCCCAGAAAGTGTTCTTTCCGTTTTTACTAACAGAGACGTTGGTGTGCATTCCGCTGCCGTTTACCCCGACGACTGGCTTAGGTAGGAACGACGCCGTATATCCCATTTTGGTAGCGACTTGGCGGCAGATTAGTTTGTAGAGTTGAATCTGATCAGCGGCGGCTACGGCTTCGCCGTAACTATAGTTAATTTCAAATTGAGAAGGAGCGACTTCCGGGTGATCCTTCTCATTCTGGAATCCCATGGCACGCTGCACTTCTGCAGTTGTATCGATGAAGCTGCGCAGCGGATCGCCCGGCAGGGAGTGGTAATAGCCGCCCGTGTTCACGTAGTTGAATTTGGCGGTCTCGTGATATCGGCGTTCCGCATCCGCTCCTTCAAACAGGAAGCCTTCGATTTCGTTGGCGGCATTGAGCGTGAGCCCTTCGTTCTTGTGGAGAGCTTGCGCCCACTCTTTGAACATGCCGCGAATGTCGGCTGTATAAGGTGTTCCGCCCTTGTCGATCACGTCGCCAAAAACGAGAACTTTTCCCGGACCGAAGATGTCGGCTGGAGCCCAATAAAACGCTGCCCAATCGATTCCCAGGCGCAGATCGCTCTCGCGCTGCGCAGTGAAGCCGCGAATCGAAGAACCGTCGAATGTGAGGTTGTCGTAGGCGCGCAGCAGGAATTTCTTGTCGTAGTCGAGCATGTGCAGACGGCCTTCGAGGTCGCTGAATAAGACGGTAACGGCCTTGATGCGCTTCTCGTCAGTGAGATAACGAAGACGCTCTTCCTGCACCTCGTGGAACGGAACTCGCTGTTTGCGCTTCTCCTTCGCGTCCAGATTCAGTTGTTCCAATTCGTCGTAAGGAATGGCGAGAAAATTTCGAAGTTCGTTCGACATGCGTCTCCTCAGAATGAATTCGTCACAAAGCAGCAGAGCAGAATGCAAAGTAGAGTATCTGAGCAGTTGGCCGCGCCCAAATAAATTTAATTGATGGGGGATATACGTCTTTTGTGCTGCAGAATTGCGGCTGCCGCTCTCTCGCATCCGCTAGAATGTATAGCGCATGAATGCGCTGCTCCAAACCGCGTCCGGGATCTTCGTCGTTCTGTTCTTAGTCGGAATCGTGGGCTCGATGGTGGTTGTGCTGATTAGCTTCGTCGAAGATCTCGAACTGCTGGCTCAAAGCGACGATGCGGCTGAGATTGACCGTACAAAATCGCAAGCGTACAGTTAAACCTCGCGAAGCCTCCTAAGCGCCTGATTGTCTCTGCCCGCCAGGCCTGCGGGACGAGTTTGGCAGCAGGTTCTGCTAACGAATGTCCTCTGGTTCCCAGATACTCACGCCTTCCAACCGGGTACGAATCGTAGTCGCCTCTTCGGTGGCGCTTACGTTTATCTCGTATTGGCGCGCAGCTGCCATCGTTCTCAACGATCTGGGATCATCCGCTTATTACGTCGGCGGCATCGCCGAAGACGCGTTTGGACGCTCTGCTCCCTGGTTCATTTTGGGAGTGATGCTCTTCTCGTTCGCGGTCCGCGCAGTGTACGTCGAGAGCTGCTCGATGTTCGTGCGCGGCGGCGTCTATCGCGTAGTCAAGGAAGCGCTCGGCGGGACCTTGGCGAAGCTCAGCGTCTCCGCGCTGATGTTTGACTACATCCTCACTGGTCCCATTTCGGGAGTATCTGCGGGCCAGTACATCGCCGGTCTCGTTAACGAGCTTTTCAGCAAAGCGGACGCCCACGGCTGGATCGGCCCGGGCATCCACGCGATGTTTCACGGGACACCGCAGCTAAATGTGAATACTGCGTCGGTCGTGATCTGTCTTGCGGTCACGCTTTATTACTGGTGGGAAAACATCAAAGGCATCGAGGAATCGAGCGACAAGGCCCTCCGCGTAATGCAGATCACCAGCATCATGGTCGTGCTCCTGCTCGGCTGGGCGGTGATCACGCTGTTAAAGCGAGGTGGCGAGCTGCCGCCGTGGCCGACGCCTTCGAACCTGCACTTCAACGAGACCTCGCTCGGATTCCTGCAGCACACCAGTGTCGCCAGTGCGTTTGGCCTTTTCGGCATCCTTATGGCCTTTGGGCACTCTGTGCTGGCCATGAGCGGCGAAGAGACCCTGGCCCAAGTAAATCGCGAAATCGCGCATCCGAAGCTGAAGAACCTGAAGCGCGCCGCGATCATCGTCGCCATCTACAGCTTCCTATTTACTGGAGTGGGCACGCTGCTCGCGGTGATGATCATCCCGCAGCAAGTGCCAGTCGCGAGCTACGAGAACAATCTCCTGGCAGAGCTGGTGATGTGGTTCAACGGCCCGCTGGTGCTCCGACTGCTCTTCCGCACGTTCGTCGTCGTCGTTGGTTTCCTGATCCTCTCCGGCGCGATCAATACCTCGATCATTGGATCGAATGGCGTGTTGAATCGTGTATCAGAAGATGGAGTTCTGACCGACTGGTTCCGCAAGCCGCAGCGTAAATACGGGACCAGCTATCGCATCGTCAATCTGATCGTCGGCCTGCAGATCATCACGATTCTGCTCAGCCGAGGCGACGTCAATGTCCTGGGCGAGGCGTATGCGTTTGGCGTGATCTGGAGTTTCACCTTCAATAGCTTCGCCATGCTGGTGCTGCGCTTCAAGTACAAAGGCGAGCGCGGCTGGAAGGTTCCTCCGAATATACGGATCTTCGGTAAAGAGATCCCGCTCGGTCTTCTCTCAGTATTCATGGTGCTGCTCACGACCGCATTGGTGAATCTCGCGACCAAGAAGGTAGCGACCGTCAGCGGCGTGATGTTCGCCGCGGCGTTCTTCGTCATTTTCACTATCTCCGAGCACACGAATGCAAAGAAGTTCAAGCACGCGGAAAAGGAGATGAAGGAGCACTTTCAACTACTCCACGAAGAGCGCATCGAGCGTGAAGCCGTCGGCGTGCGTCCGGATTGCACGCTCGTCACCGTTCGTGACTACAACACGCTGTTGCAATTGCGTTGGGTGCTGCAGAGTACCGACACAACGGAGAATGATGTGGTCGTCCTTGCCGCAAGACTTACTGGACCGGGCAGCGGCGAGGTCGATCTCTCCAGCGAGCAGATCTTCAGCGATCATGAGCAGACGCTGTTCACCAAGTGCGTCAGCATCGCAGAAAGCTATGGAAAGCACATTTCTCTGATGGTCGTCCCAGCACGCGATGTGTTTTCCGCGATTGTGCAGACGGCGAATTCGCTGGGAGCCGCACGCGTGGTGGCTGGATTGTCAACGAAGATGACCGCCGAGGAGCAGGCGTTCCGCATGGGGCAGGCTTGGGAAGGTGCATTGCCTCCGAAACATCAGTTTGTGTTTCAAGTCGTACTGCCAGGTCCGGAAGTGCGGAGCTTCCGTATTGGCCCGCACAATCCTGACTTAAAAACTGAAGACGTGATGCTCGTCCATCGCCTATGGCTCGACGCGCGGAGACAATCGGGCATGGAGGAGTTGCATCATCACGATATCGTCACACTTGCGCTCACTCGCCTTGCATCCGACTACTCGCGCGACCGCCAGAGCATTCTGAAAGATCTGCGCGGAACCAGCGACGGTGTGATTGGCAAGACTCCTGCCCGTATCGGTCCAAGCGGCAAGCCTTTGCCGAATCCAGTCCCACCGACAGAGCCGCGACGGCATTAATAAACAGAACCGCCGCTGGACCGAGCCCTCGACAGCCTCCGATATTCCGGCTGCTTCTAAGACACATTCGGAGTCGACGTGACCCGGAGCTGCCTATTCGCCATCTCCGGCCCACCGCCTACCAGCGGCGGATCTTTCATGCTTCATTTCCCATCAACGAGCGCATGATCCGCCGGAAGCGCTTTTCCCGACCACATTTGTTGTGACGTCCACGGCGCGTCAGCGCTGTTCCAGAATGGGTCGGACGGAGGCAGTCCGAGCGGCAAGAATGCGGTTGCGCAGAGATACAAACTGCCGGTTGAAATGTAGCCTTCAGCTAATGTCGGCTGGTGTCCGGCGAATCCAATGCGGAGCCAACCGTTTTCGTCAAATGTTCCCGGCGCCTCGATCTGTTTACGAATGACAGCAGTGAGAGCGCAACGGACCTGCGCCGGTGTCACCAGCTCGGGAAGTTCGTGCATCCATGCCATCTGCGCAAGCGCGTGGAAGGCCCCGAAGCGGTAAGTAATTGAACGACCGACCGCAGGGTAAGTCCCGTCTGGTGCGATCAGCCTCTCTTGAATTTCCGCATAACGGCGAGCACGCTTCAGTTCACTCTGGTACTGCGAAGCATCCTTCGTGTCTTTCTGCTGCAGCACGGCCAACACGTCGACCAGCATGGGATGAATCACGAAACTGTTGTAGTAGTCGAAGTGGAAGAACTCTCCGTCGCCGTAAACGCCATCGCCTTTGTACCAACTCAGCATCCGTTCGACACAGCGCTCAAGACGATCTTCGATCGTCTGCTCACCGAAAACGTGTAGCGCAGCTTCAACCGTCGCGGCGAACATTACCCAATTATTTTTATCGGGAGTGGGAATCGAGCGCGAGGATTTCAGCGCGTCGATAAGTTGACGCTTCACGCGCTGATCCAGCCGGTTCCATAGAGCATCGCGAGCACGCAAAATGCCTTCCGCTAGGAACGCTGCATCTACCAGCGGCTGATTGCCGTCAGAAAAATTCATAAAATCCGGGGAGCGGGGATCGGTAGCAGCATCGAGAGAGGCATAGGTGAGGTTGAGGAGATGTCCTTGCCGTGTGCCTTCGGATTGATCCAGTCCAGTGGCGCCAAGCCATGGAGCGATGCCCGCGAGCAACCGACCAAAGGCCTCGAGATGTGTGTACTTGGCACGATCGCCGGGATAGGCAGCCTCGACCGGCATCACTTTCTTTAATCGGCGCTTCGCTAGGCCGTCGAGAACGGGTAGAGCGACTTTTTCCAGAACAGTGAGCCAGTAGGAGCGTGTTTCCCCATTCGGGATCGCAGCTGTGATGGCGGTGGAGGCCGACGAGGAGCAGAGTCCGGCAATGCCGCAGGAGATCGTGGACGTGAGAAATTCTCTGCGCGTGTTCATGAATTCAGGGAACGTCGGCAGTCGATGTGTGCCGGAGATGACTGAATGGCCAGCTCCGGGCTGCGCAATGCCATCTGCAACCTAATAAGGCACGCAGCCGCAACAAACGCGGCTGCCCCACCGCCTATCGTCGGCGGTTCTGTTATTGCCCCCCGACACTCTCGGCGTACCTGCGGAAGAAGCTCTGCTGCTTCCATTCCGGACGCTTCGAATTGTCGGCGATGGTCAGCATGAGCTGACTTATGATTTGCTCATACTTTCCTGCCGCGCTCTGATCAACCGGTTGGCTCAGATCGTCCAAAGGGGCGTGGTACCGCTGATGCAGCCAGTCGTGGAACGTTTTGTCGTCCGCCGAGCCGGGCTTGTAACCGACCTTCATCGTGATCGCGGGAATTCCGTGGCGGATAAAGTTGTACTGATCGCTGCGGATGAAGCTGTTGCGCTGCGGCTCAGGATCGTCCTGCACCTCGACGCCATCTTTCTCCGCAACGCGTCGCAGATCATCGCCCAGATCGGATTCATTCAGTCCATAGACCATCACCGACTTCATCGGGTACAGCGGCAGGAACATGTCGATGTTGATGTCGGCCACTATCGCATTCTTCGGAACCGTTGGACGTGCAGTGAAGTACTTTGAGCCGAGCAGACCTTTTTCTTCTCCCGTCACAAACACGAACAGAAGCGAACGCTTGGGCTTTTCCTGCGCGCTCTTCAGAGCGGATGCAACGTCGAGTAGGACAGCGTCTCCTGATGCATTGTCCATCGCACCGTTGTAAAGCTTATCGCCGTTAATGGGCTCGCCAATGCCGAGGTGGTCAATATGCGCGGAGAGCACTACGTACTTGTCTTTCAAGTTGGGATCGCTGCCTGTGAGCTTGCCAATCACGTTCGCCGATTGCACATCGTGCCTGATGGTCTTAGTGCGAGCCCGCAACGAGATGTTCAGAGGAAAGCGCGGCAGCTGCTTGCGTTCCTTCGCAACATCGACGACTTCCTGAAATTTGTGTCCTGAATTCGCGAAGAATTTATCCGCGTGCTCGGGATTGATAACTCCCGCGATCTTCTCGCCTGCCGTGTCGTTGAACTCAGCACCGACCAGCTGCATGCTGGGATGCGTGCGGGAAAGACTCATGCGCGACCACGGGATGTCCATCGATGCCGGATTGGGAATCGACAGTGCACCGATCGCGCCGGCTTCTTTCAATACCCTCCATCGCTCTGCGGCGGTTTGATAATGCGATCCGAGTGGGCCGGGAATATTAGCCGGAATTCCAGAAAACACAACCGCGATTTTGCCTTTCAGATCGAGCCCGGCGAGGTCGTCATAGCTCTCTTCTGGAATCTTCAATCCATAGCCCACGAAGACGAGCGGCGCTTCCACTTTGGGCGCAAGGTCAACGCGAGTGGAGAAGAACGCGTCTTCACCAAGCGTGAGCAGCTCTGCTTTGCCCTCCTTCATCAGCGCCATGCTCGAATTTTTCTCGTCGATTGCTCGTGACGTGAGCTTCACCGGCTGGTAGTAGCCCTGCGTGCCCGCGGGCTCGACACCAGCTTGCTTGAGCTGATCGACAACGTATGCCTCTGCTTTCTGCAGACCGGGACTTCCGGTCTCGCGTCCTTGCATGTTGTCGTCGGCCAGGACCTTGACGTGGTCCCACCAACTCTTGCCGTCGAAGTCTTTGGGCGGATTGGGAACGTCTTGGGCGATGAGGAGCGTGGCCGTGAATAGGACTACCAGGGATTTGTGCATCGAGTTCTCCGGTCTAGCAGGATAAAACAGAACCGCCGCCGGTAGGCGATTGATCGGAGCTGGTCAGATGGCCAGCTCCGAGTTGCACGATGCTGCATGAATTGCGCGCGTGCCGCCGCCACGACACAAGCGACTGCACCGCTGACTAGCGCCAGCGGTTCTGTCCCGCATTCATCTCCTCAGCAGTTGAACCCAACCCTGCAGTGAGTTAGCTTGAAAAGACCTCGATGATCATTGAAGCCCTGCATCAGGTGGCGAACCATCGCGAATCGCTCTCGCGCGACGCTGCGCGCGACGTGATGTCGGAAATCCTTTCCGGCGGCGCAACCGACGCCCAGATTGCGGCGTTGCTGGTCGCACTGCACATGAAGGGCGAGACGGTCGAGGAGATAGTCGGATTTGCGGAAGCGATTCGCAAAGCTTCAGCTCCTCTCGCTCTTCGTGACTCAGCGCTCGACGTGAGCGGCACGGAACGCGACGCTCTGGTCGATACGTGCGGCACAGGCGGCGATGCCAGCGGCACCTTCAACATCTCTACTGCTACGGCGCTCGCTGTTGCCGGCGCGGGCGTGCGCGTCGCCAAGCATGGCAATCGCAGTGTGAGCTCGCGCTGCGGATCGGCCGATGTAGTGGAAGCACTGGGAATCAACATCACTCTGCCGCCCGCGCGGGTCGCTGAATGCCTGGACGCAGTTGGCATTGCATTTCTCTTTGCGCCCTCCATGCATTCGGCAATGAAGTACGTCCAACCCGCGCGACGCGAACTACGCTTGCGCACAGTTTTTAATCTTCTTGGGCCGCTGTGCAATCCAGCGAACGCTTCGGCGCAGGTCGTTGGAGTTTATTCATCTGCGCTGGTCGAAAAGCTCGCACGCGCACTGCAAATGCTTGGTCTAAAGCGCGCTCTGGTTGTACACGGGACAGACGGGCTCGACGAGATCACGATTACCGGCCCGACTCACATCGCTGAAGTCCGCAATGGCGAGATTCGCGAGTACGAAATCTCCCCTGAGGAGTTCGGGCTGCGTAGCGCTCCCATTTCGGAAATTCAGGGCGGGGACACGAAAGCGAACGCCGAGATCATTCGGAACATCGTCGCTGGGGAAAAATCTGCCCGGCGCGACGTAGTGTTATTGAATGCTGCGGCGGCTCTGGTGGTTGCAGGTCGTGCAGACTCGATTGCTTCGGCAATGCCGATTGCGGCGGAGTCTCTGGATTCAGGCGCCGCACGGGAGAAGCTGAAAAAGTTGGCGGAGTTCACTTCGGGAAAGCGAAGCTAGCGTGGAGCCGGCTGCCTTCAGCCTGGTGTTGGAAAGGTCGCCAACTGCGTGAATGTTTTGCCCCTTCAGCAGCCGAATCCCACAATCGCGAAATTCCACCCAAACACCCGGGCGGAGGCGCCCGGCTCCACGTTGTCTTGTAGAATTTTTGGGTTCCCTCTCGAAACTGCATGCCGCGCTACGAATACCGCACGCTTCATCCCGACGCCGAGAAGAGCTTTCTCGCTTTCATCGATCATCTCGATAAAGAATTCGACAATCCCAATCCGACACATCGTAGCGAGGTCGTGCGCGATGCCCTACATCAGATTTACCTCGGTCGGCCTTACGCGCTCGCAGACGAAAACGAGCCGTACGATAACGCTTCGGTGACCTCGCAGCTTGCGAGTCGAGCAGTTGCTCATTCGTTCGATCCGCGCAACGTCACGCTAGAACCCGAGTATTACGGGGACATCGACGCGAAAAAATATGAGCCGCGCAAGCCACTGATCTGGCTTTGGATGATGTTTGACCGGTCGCCTCTAGGTCTGAATCACTGGCTGGGATACCGCATGCGCTACATGATCGCCCGCCATGTGCTCAAACACATTGGGAAGAACGTGAAGCTGTTCCACGGAATCGAGGTATCATTCGGCTACAACCTTACTATCGAAGACAACTGCGTCATCCATAAGTATGTTCTGCTCGATGATCGCGGCGAACTCATCATTCACGAAGGCAGCTCGGTCTCCGACTACGCCAACGTCTACTCCCACGAGCACGACCTCAATGACTCCATGATCATCACCAACCAGAAGACAGAGATCGGTCCGAGAGCTCGCATCACCTATCACGCCACCGTAATGAGCGGAGTCAAAGTCGGTGAGCATGGACTGGTCGGCGCTATGGGCGTGGCAACGAAAGACGTGCCTCCGTTCAACGTAGTCGCTGGAATTCCGGCAAAGACGGTGAAGGTGAAGACGATAGCTCCGGAGCGGTTAGAGGGGACAGGGGAGAGGGAACAGGAAAGACGCCGACGCTAATCGCTTGTTTTCCTGCGTCCTACAACCTGTTCCCTGTCCCCTGCACCTGTTACCATCGAATCTCCGCGGATGAATTTCAAGGTTGTAATCATTGTTTTCGAAATCGTCGTGTTTCTGTTCGCCATCAGCGTGCATGAGTCGTCGCATGCGTGGATGGCGAATCGGTTGGGGGATCCCACGGCGCGGATGTTGGGACGCATCTCGCTCAATCCCATTCGCCACATCGACATTGTTGGAACGATTCTCCTGCCGGCGATCGCGGCGATTACAGGTATTCCCCTGCTCGGCTGGGCAAAGCCAACACCGGTAGACACGCGTAACTTCAAGAATCCCGTTCTTGATGACGTCCTCACGGCGGTCGTGGGCCCTATCAGCAACTTTGTTGTGGCGATTGGCTGCTTTGTTGTACTGATTATCATCGGTAAGAGCTCGATAAATGGACTGATGATTGTTCAAGCGCTTGCACGAAATGGAATTGTCGATACCTCGTCTTCACTCATGCCGATCGCGTTATTCTTTCATCTAGCACTTGAGTTAAATATCTTGCTGGGAATTTTCAATCTGATCCCTCTATCGCCCCTCGATGGCAGTCACGTAATCCGACATTTTCTACCGGAAGGCGTGCGTCGCGGCTTTGATATTGCTGGCATTTCCCTCCTCTGGCTGCTAGTGCTGTTCGGCGGTAATTTTCTCGGCGCAGTTCTGGGATCAGTAATGAGTATCTTTGACGTTCGCTTACTATCGCTAAGACTTTGATGGATCACGCTCCTACTCAATCTCTAACTTCCACGCATAACCCGAACACCTCTGGACGCAGGCAGCGAATCCTGAGCGGTATGCGTCCGACGGGCAAACTTCATTTGGGCAACTACGTGGGTGCACTCGCCAACTGGGTGAAGCTCCAGCGCCAGTACGACTCTTACTTCTTCATCGCCGATTGGCACGCGCTTACCAGCGACTACGCCGACACGTCTGCGGTGAAGCAAAGCTCGATTGAAGTGATGCTGGACTATCTCGCCGCTGGATTGGATCCGCAGACGTGCACGATGTTCATTCAGTCACACGTCCCGCAGCACGCCGAGCTGCATCTGTTGCTGTCGATGATCACGCCACTGGGCTGGCTGGAACGGGTGCCAACCTACAAGGAGCAGCAGCAGAATATTCGCGACAAGGATCTGAACACCTACGGATTTCTAGGCTATCCCCTGCTGCAGTCGGCGGACATCATGATGTACCAGGCAGATTTTGTGCCGGTCGGTGAGGACCAGGTTCCGCACATCGAGATCACGCGTGAGATCGCACGCCGTTTCAATGGGTTCTACCCGCGAGTGGTCAAGTCTGCCGATAAAGATCCGCAGCGTAGTTATGTTTTCCCAGAACCGCAGGCGCTCTTGACGCCGTCGCCCAAATTGCCGGGCACCGACGGACGCAAGATGTCGAAGTCATACGGCAACTCGATTCTGATGAGCGATCCTGAAGCTATCGTCAGGCAGAAGCTAAAGACTATGGTCACCGATCCGGCTCGTGTGCGCCGCACTGATCCGGGGAACCCGGATGTGTGCCCTGTCGGAGATGTGCATAAGATTTTCAGTTCTAGCGATACACTGCAGAAGGTCTACGCCGGCTGTCGCAGCGCGGGAATCGGCTGCATCGAGTGCAAAAGTTGGGCAGCCGACGCTCTGGTTGCTGTGCTGAATCCAATGCAGGAGCGGCGGCGGCATTACGAGCAGAATCCGCAAGAGGCGTGGGACCTGCTCGAAGATGGTGCACGTCGCGCAAGCCGCACCGCTGAGGCTACGATGGAGGAAGTTCGGGTGGCGATGAAGATGTCGAAGGATTACGAAGCGCCTGCGGGGCAGGCGGCGACGAAGTGAGATGACGCAGACGCAACCAATCAAGCGCGAGCCCAGCGAATTCCCTTTCGCGGTGACCGTGGGACAAGTCTACGAGGGCCCCCTCGATCTTCTGCTCGATCTAATTCGCAAGCAGGATATCGACATCTACGACATCCCTATCGCGAAACTCACCGCGCAGTATCTGGGATACGTAGAACGAATGAAGCAACTCGATGTGGACGTAGCCGCCGAGTTCATCTACATGGCCTCGCTGCTCATTCACATCAAGTCGAAGATGTTGTTGCCGCGTGATCCCGACGCCCCGACCGAAGCTCAGGAAGATCCACGCAATGAATTAGTCGAGCGCCTGCTGGAGCATGAGAAGTTCAAAAGTGCCGCGCAGATGCTGCTGCAGAAGCAGCAGATCGAGGAAGCGGTCTGGACCAATCCGGCACTGAAAGAATTTAGAGAAGACGAAGGCGCCGAGCCGGAGATGGCCGCGGATGTTGTCGATCTGGTGCGGACATTCCAATCGATTCTCGATCGTCTGCACGAGCGTCCTATATTGCAAGTGAATGAAGACGCGGTCACAGTAGGGCAAATGATCGATTATCTGCGTCGCCGTCTGCTGCTCGAAGACAAACCGCTGCGGTTGAAGCGTCTGCTGCAGCCAATGCAATCACGCAACGCTCTGATCTGCACGTTTCTAGCACTGCTCGAACTCGTGAGGCTGCAA
>DASTZZ010000108.1 GCA_035764005.1 Terriglobales bacterium | reverse complement strand
ACCCAGGAGCAGCTCAGCAAGACTCTGTTCCCATTAGGGAACATGTCGAAGCCCGACGTTCGCGCGCGTGCGCACGAGTACGGACTGGCGCTCGCCGAGAAGCCTGACTCGCAGGAGATTTGCTTCATTCCCGGCGGCGATTATAAGCGCTTCATCGAGGCCTATCTGGATGAGCAGGGCGAGGAGCTGCCGAATACCGCTGGCGAGTTGGTGACTACTATCGGCGAGGTCGTTGGTCATCACTCCGGCATTCACAACTTCACTGTGGGACAACGGAAGGGGCTCGGTGTCGCTACTGGATCGCCGCTGTATGTGATCGAGCTGCGTGGCGATAAGCGGCAGGTGGTTGTTGGAGGGGATGATGATCTGCGCTCGCGAACCTTGCATGCCCATCGCTTGAATTGGATCGCGTTCGAGTCTCTCGATGCTCCGATTCGCGTGAAGGCCAAAATTCGTCATCGGCACGAGCCGGCAGATGCAGAGGTTCGTATCGCAGGCGATCGAGCGGTCGTTACATTCGAGGAGCCGCAGCGGGCGATCACTCCGGGACAGGCTGTTGTGTTCTACGACGAGGATGTTGTTGTAGGCGGCGGCTGGATCTGCTGATCGTTTCCGCTCCACATGCGCGACGGAACCGCCGCCGGCAGGCGGTGGGGCAGCCGCGTGTGTTGCGGCTGCGTCTCTGGACTTGAGGGTGGCATCCTTGCGGTCGGAGCTCGCCATTCGGCAATCTCCGACCCACCGCCTACCGGCGCCGGTTCTGTACCCCTGTCGCGCCCGCATTTTTTCGCAGCCCGTAAAGCCGGAGTCTTCCACTTGAAAACTAACTGTGTTAGTACACAAAATTGATCGCAACCGCCGGAGTAATCGACGTTGCAGTGCGGTGCCCACCTAGGATCAGGCGCGTACCGAGGAGAACTCCGAGGTTGGGCTTCCAACTGTATTCGACGGCTGGTGCAAGGGCAAATGCTTCGCTCGAACCTGAGTCGGTCCGGATTCCGGATGACTGCGCGCCGTTGCGATTCAGAATATTGTTTCCGATTACCAAGGTATTGCCGTTGTGGCGATAAGTGGCATCGGACGCTAGTACCCACCGGCGCGTCAGACTGTATTCCCAAGATGCGTCGACTAAGAACGAAGCTCCCGGTTCTGAGTGTCCACGGAATCCTGCTTCAGTTCCATACACACTCACGTCTCTGACGTTCACATTGCTTGAGAGCGCCGCCGAGACATTGAAGCGCATGCGCAGAATGCGAGCATTCGGCAGCCAGAAGTAGGTTTGCGAATAGAGCGCCAGCGTTGTCGTGTATGCACCGCTGCCAAGGCCGTCGCTCGGCCGGTCGTCTAGCTGATCGTATTTTCCGGTGGGTAGCGCTTCCTGAATTGCTACCGAGGTTGTCGGGATCCAACCGCCATCGTGAAACTTCGTTAGCCCGTACTGAGCCTGCAGCGTGAGATCTCCCACTCCGACATTTGAGCTGTTGAGTCCATTATTTATTTTGTTGAATCCAAAAATGGGAATCATGCCGACGGTCAATCTGTCGGCGAGCCCGTAGTTTATGTATGTGAGCGAACCGAAGCCGTTGGAATGTGGGCTGGTGACGTCGTACAGATAGGGCTCGATCAGAAAGTGTCCACGCGGCAATGTCGCTGCGGATGGCGCGAGCATAGGGCCAGTCCACCAGGCATCGTCGAGTGATTGGCGTGCTTCAGGAGCAACGGACGCTGATGGCTGCTGGGCTTTCGCACTCACAACGCCCGGCACTAATGCCGTGATCAACAGCGCGAGGATTACAAGGAACATCCGCCAGGTAAAGAAGTTCTTGCGCAGAATTGGCCTTTCGCTTGAATTGCCACTGTGCCCGTTGAATCGTTGTCTGTACAGCCGAACATAGTCGGGAACTGTGACGCCTTGCGCTAAGTTGTCGTCCGGTATGGGCGAGCCGGATTGAATCGCAAGCGGCAATACACCTGCCCATACTGGTCGTCCGTAGTCACTCTCATCGTCAACGGGTGGTCCCGTTCTGGTTTTTGATGATGCCTCTTCGATCGAGAATTCCAAAACCGCGGTAGCCTTCAACTCGGTCTCGCTGGGACTTCGGACGTCATCCCATCGGCCGGCAATGAGATGTTCTGAGATGACGCGCAAAGACTCGATCTTTTGCGCCTGGTCGAAGATTGTTCTTGCGGTTCCGAATGCAACGACCGAGCGGTAGTTCATCGAATGATCGAATGCAGATCGTGCCAGTACCAGCCCATCGACCAGCGTGACCGTCAAGCACGCCGGCACGCCGCTCTCGAGTTCGCGAACCATGCGACTTGCGGCGGAGCCGTGCAGATAGAGTTTTCTGCCATCTCGGCCGTACAAAGTGGGAATGACGAATGGCTGGCCATCGACGCAAAATCCAATGTGAGCGAGAAAGCAAGCGTCAAGAATTTCGCTGATCATCTCCCAATCGTGCGATCCCCTCGCAGGAATGCGGCGGAGTTCACTTCGTTTTGTTGGATTCATCGCTTACCCGTGTCTGGTTGGTAATCCAGTTGACCTCCCAGGTTTTGCCGCCGTCATCGGAGAACGACTGTTCGAAGTGAGGTTTGTTCTTATTGGTGTTCGACCAGATGAATCGAACAAAAACCGCTCTGCCTTTCCAGAACTCCTGATCGAAGAACTCGCCTCTTCCATTCTTGAATTCGCCGATCATGGGTTGTCCCAAAATGGCATCGTTACCGTTGGCCCAATAGATGCTCCACTGGTGAGATTGGGGATTGTAGAGGCGGAGGGTCAGTCCTTCGATGTGCCCCGTTGGACTGGCGGTTTCGAACTCTTCCAGATTGGCGCGGCCATTCCAGACTTTTCGCGTAACGGAAGTGCCGTCAAATTCGATCCAGGTGGTAGAACCTGCCAAGCGATCCTGCAGACGCGAGAGGTGGATATTCCAACTGCCGATCTCGAAATCGAAGTCGTGTGATCCGTCAGGGGCTGCAGAGTTAGACTGCACACCCGGCGTGGCTGTGTTCGAGTTCTCTGACGATACCTCATCTTTTATCCGCGTGTCAGTCGCGATCCAGTTCACCTCCCAGGTCTTTCCGCCATCCTTTGAGAATGACTGCTCAAAACGGCACGAATTCGGCGTGATCTCAGAAAAGACACCGCGAACAAGAATCATTTTTCCGTTAAATGATTCCTGATCGAGGAATTCACCGCGTCCATTCCTGAACTCGCCGAATGCTGGTTGACTCAGGCTGCCAATTTTGCTGTTCGCATAGTTGAGACTCCACTGACGAGATTGCGGATTGTAGAGACGCAGCGACAGTCCTTCGATGTGACCTGACGGACCATCGACTTCGAGTTCGACCAGGTTGGCGCGGCCGTTCCAGATTGGTCGAACAACGGATGTACCGTCGTATTCAACCCAGGTGCGAGATTCGCTTAACGGGTGCTCGAGCCGGGATATGTGAGTCTTCCAATAGCCGATTTCGAAATCGAAATCGTGCTGTCCATCATGTTCCGCAGGCGCGGATTGGGCACTGGTGCTCGATACCGCCGCATTCTGCTGCCAAAGCGGCTCGAGAGGCTGAACCATCGCCAGGCTCGAGATCAGGAGCCAGGTTCGAATACTCAGGAGCGCATTCATGCTGCAAAGCTAATGTGGATAGTGGTCTATCACAATGTCCACTTTAGTGTGATACGATATGCCACTTTCGACCGGCAACATGAGACGCGTTCCCACCACGTTCCTTCCTCCCATCGCGCTGGACACTCGCGCGGCGATTCCGATGTACAGGCAGTTGTACGAGTGGTTCCGGCTGGCGATTACCAGCGGTCAAATCCGGCCGGGACAGCGGATTCCATCTACCAGAACTCTCGCTACTGAGTTGAGGATTTCACGGATTCCTGTCTCCAACGCATACGAGCAGTTGCTGGCAGAAGGTTATTTAGAGACGTTTCCCGGAGCAGGAACGTGTGTATCTCGATCGCTTCCGGATGAAACATTGATGCCGGCCGCCGCCAACAACGAGGGGAAACGGGATCGGCAGAACACGGAGAAGATGGCGCCGCGTCGAATTTCCCGTCGCGGCCTGGCGCTGACGCAGTTGCCATCGCAGTCATGGCTAAACATCGTGGGTGCGTTTCGAGTGAGTTTGCCCGCGCTGGATCACTTCCCGATTAGTATCTGGTCGAAGCTGGTGGCGCGGCATTCTCGATCGTCGACAAAGAGCCTGATGGCCTACGGAGACGCCCTGGGCCATTTGCCTCTTCGGGAAGCCATCGCCGAGTACCTTGGCGCAGCTCGTGGGGTGCTCTGCGATGCATCACAGGTCATGATCACAACCGGATCGCAGCAAGGCTTGCAGCTTGCCGCGCAGATTTTGCTGGATTCGAAAAATTCTGTCTGGATAGAAGAACCGGGTTACCCCAGCGCACGTCAGGCTTTCATTGCCGCCGGCGCAAAGCTCGTTCCTGTTCCCGTAGACGAGCAGGGCATGAAGGTCGAGAGCATAATACGTCGGGGTCTAAAGGCGCGAGCGGTATACATCACTCCTTCGCACCAATATCCATTAGGCGCGACGATGACCGCGACGCGTCGCATGCTTCTTCTCAACTGGGCAGCGCGTTCTGGCGCGTGGATCATCGAGGACGACTACGACAGCGAGTACAGGTTTGGCAGCCGTCCTATTGCTTCCCTGCAAGGCCTCGATACATATTCGCGAGTCATCTATGTTGGGACCTTCAGCAAAGTAATGTTTCCCGCTCTGCGTGTCGGCTACCTGGTAATTCCCAAAGATCTGGTACCCGCATTTTGCGCTGCGCGAGATGCTGCGGATGTGTTTTCCGCAACGCTGTACCAATCCGTCCTGGCCGATTTCATCCGACAGGGACACTTCGCTCGCCATATACGTCGCATGCGCATGCTTTGTATGGCGCGGAGAAAAGCATTGGTAAGCGCGATTCGCCTTCAAATTGGAGACAAAGTCGAGGTGGTTGGCGATGAAGCCGGCATGCATCTGGTAATGATGCTGCCGTGCGGCGTCAGCGATGTGGTGGTTTCGAAGAAGGCAGCGCAGAAAGGAGTTTCGGCAATGCCGTTATCTACGTGCTATCTGAGACCACCAGCCAGGGGAGGCCTCATTCTTGGATATGGCGGGGCGAACCCGCGCCAGATTCAGGAGGGCGTGTCTAAGCTGAGGATGAGCATCGAGGGGCCATAACAGCAGGTCCCCCGCGCCGCAAAACAAAGTGTATGAAGATTTCGATGGCTTCGCTGCGACGCGAGGGATGACAGTACGTTTGGAAGCATTGTGCGTTGAACGAGAAACGCCGACTCTGTTAAGAAGACCGGCGCTGATGTTCCTACGCCAAATTCAGCGCGCGCTTGAACGAGCCGCGCTCGTTCATGATTTTTTCCTGCAGCAGCGTGATGGCGTAGATCAACTGCTCGGGACGCGGCGGGCAGCCGGGAACGTAGATGTCGACCGGAATCACCTGATTCACGCCTTGTACAAGCGCATAGTTGTTGAAGACACCGCCCGAGGTAGCGCAGGCACCCATGGAGATGACCCATTTCGGTTCCGGCATCTGCTCATAGAGGCGACGGATGACGGGAGCCATTTTCTGCGAGACTCGGCCCGCGATGATCATCAGATCGGCTTGACGGGGCGACGGACGAAACACCTCAGCGCCGAAGCGCGCGATATCGAATCGCGATGCGCCCATCGACATCATCTCGATCGCGCAGCAAGCCAGGCCGAAGGTCATTGGCCAGATAGAGCTCTTGCGCATCCAGTTCACAACCTTGTCCAGCGACGTGAGAAGCACGCCTTCGGGCACATCTTCGCCGAAGTTCACTTCCTCCACCCGGCGGCGGTTGTTCTGCATTTTCAGGGATTCCTGGTAGCGCTCTTGTTCGCTCATATCTGCTTACTATTTTACGCTGTCTCGCAGTCGAGACGCTAAACCCAATTTTCACCACGGAGCCACGGAGGACACGGAGACAAACGCACTTAAACACGAAGGTCACGAAGGGCACAAAGGAATTAAGTGGCGGGCGGGTTGGTCGGAGTTTTCCGCACTAGTGCGCAAAGTAATGCGTGTGCAATGCAACATCATTAAGCCTTCGTGACCTTCGTGTTCAATCTGGTTTTGGTGTTCTCTGTGTTCTCCGTGGCTCCCTGGTGAGAACTGCAGGTCAATGCGGAGCGGACCTAAACGACGTATAGGCGAAAAAACTGCTTCCGAATTTCTTCACTTCGGCGGATAATTCCCGACACATTTCCAAAGCACGACCCTGGGTATCGGCCATGTATTTGTGTCGTTATGTCTTCTTCCGTTCGTGGTTCCGGTTCTTTCCTGTTCGATTCTTTTCGTTTTTCCTCAATTTCGTTGTCGTGGTGGCGATGTGCGGTGGTGTCCTCGGGCAATCGATGGATGATGTCCACATTGTTCCCAAACCGGAACCCCACAAATCCAGGCTCGGCATGCCTCCGACGGAGCGACTGAAGATTGACGTGGAAATGGTGCTCGTGCCGGTCTCAGTCACTGACACTCAGAACCATCCAGTCGTCGATCTCGCGGAGAGCAATTTCAAGTTGTTCGAGGGCGATACAGAGAAGAAAATTCAATATTTCAGTAGCGAAGACGAGCCGCTTTCCATGGGCATTTTGGTGGATCTGAGCAGCAGCATGGCCAATAAGATCGACAGCGTGCGAGAGGCGGCGGCTGAGTTCTTCAACAATGCCAATCCGGCAGACGATTACTTCGTCATTACGTTCGCCGATAAACCGAAGGTGCTGGCAGACACCACGCAGTCGTTTGAAAGAATTCAGGCGGCGCTGGGCGTGGCGCAGCCAAAAGGAAACACGGCTTTGGCCGACGCCATTTACATGGGATTGGCTAAGCTGAAAAAAGCGCGGTATTCGCGCAAGGCGCTGCTCGTGATCTCCGATGGCGGCGATAACAACAGCCGCCACAGCCTGCGGCAAATCAAGAAGATCGCGCGCGAGTCGGATGTCCAGATCTATGCGATCGACATCTGCGATGCTCCGACGATCCTGCTGACCGAAAAACTCGAACAGCGATTCGGGCGTCAGTGGCTTACTCAGGTGACGGAATCAACAGGTGGACGCACCATCGCGTTAGACAATCCTGCGGGCATTCCCGAGGCTGCAGCACGTGCCAGCCGCGAACTTCGTAATCAATACATCCTTGGCTACCGGCCACCTCCGGCAACCGAGAATCACAAATTCCGCAAGATCCGCGTGCGCGTGAGCCGAAGCGACAGCTTTCTCCCCTTGCAGGTTTATTACCGCCGGGGCTACGTGCCGAGAAAAGACGATTAACAGTCGACACGCGCGCGCTGGCGTGGGTTTCTTCTTCGTTAACGGCAGTCAGCAGAAAAAGTACTGTGGACGAAGTGGACTTCGTGGACGCTCTGGTCGGGTACTAATTCCAGTGCTTAGCGTCCATAAGGTCCATGTTGTCCAGTGAGTCCACGTTGCCGGACGAAGATCTGTTAGCGTCTGCGACGAATAGGCAGCATGTTCTTTATTGCACTGAAAGCCTTGGGCCAAGACGCGTTTTGTTTTTCTTTGAGTCTCCGAAGCAGGGTTGCGAATCTGTAATGCGTTCAGGAGGACAACTGAGATGTCGATCTCGCAAGCGCTGCTGGGTGAATTTGATTTGGAAATGGCGAACACGCGAAAGGTTCTTGAGCGCGTGCCGCTGGAGAAAGCCGATTGGAAGCCGCATCTGAAATCAGGAAACCTCGGATGGCTGGCAGGACATGTGGCAAATCTTCCCGAATGGGTCACCTTCACGCTCAATTCCTCAGAGCTTGACCTCGCCACTGCGCCGCGAAACAAAGCTCCCGAATCGAAGCAGGAATTGTTGGAGACCTTCGAGAAAAAGGCCAAAGAAGCTCGGGCGGCGATCGCGAACGCGAAAGATCAGCAATGGAGCGGAGAATGGTCACTGAAGAGAGGTGGCCAGACGCTGTTCACGATGCCACGCGCGGCGGTCGTGCGTGGCTTTGCCCTCAATCACCTGATCCATCATCGCGGCCAACTCACTGTATACCTGCGGCTCATCGACGTTCCCATTCCGGGACTCTACGGGCCGAGCGCTGACGAGAAGTGACGAGGCCGTCGGTGGTCATAAGCGGTGGTTAGGGCAAGAAGCTCGATTTGATCGTTATCCAGAACGCAGCCGCAAAATCTGCGGCTGCCCCACCGCTATCGGGTGCGGTTCTGTTGCTTCACTGCCTCAGCAATACGTCCGAGAGCTGATGCGCCTTGAGGGCCAAATTTTTTGCCCGCTCGAAGTCCTGATCCTTCAACGCCGAACGCGACTGGACGATGTAGCTCCGAATCTGTGACACCGTATTTTGTTCATCATTGCTGAGCGCGCGTGTGAGGGCGCGCAAGTTCTGCTCGGTCGAGTCGAGCAACTGTGTGGTGCTCTGCTGTTCCTGAGATGCCGCACTCTGCGATATGTTGGGAGATATCTGCCCAACGTCCGCGTCGGGAGGTTTGGCCGATGCGGTAGAAGTCGCTGGCGGGGTAGGGGCTGGCGGAGGAGTCGTATTCTTCTTTGCTGTGCTGCTCGAGGTTGCCGGATGACGTCGCGCTGTGTGCTTGGGCTTTGAAGGTGATGGCTTTTCGGGAGTCTGCGGCTGCTCCTCAGGTTGTTGCGCAGGCTGCTGCTCCTGCGGAGGAGTAGTCGGTTGGGTAGGTTGGGTTTGCTCTGGCTTTTGCTCAGGCGCCGGGGCTGTGACGGTGGGAGCCTGCGCTTGCGGCGGAGGCACGGCCGGTTTCTTCTTTTTGCAGCCCGAACAGAACACGAGGGCAAACGCCAGCACCAGCCCGAGTAGTCGTGAGTATGAGAACGGTTGCATGCTTATGAATGAGCTACCAGATTGCTTGGCTGCTGTCTTTGCTCGGCACGAGCCAGCGGCAGCGTCAGATAAAAAATTGTCCCTTCCCCTACGCGCGTATCAAAGTGTATTGATCCATTATGCAATTGCATGATGCGATAAGTCATTGCCAGACCAATGCCGCTGCCGCTTTTTTTGGTCGTGAAATAGAGATTGAAGATCTTGTCGCGAATGGCAGGCGGAATTCCCGGACCGGTATCTTGAATCTCAATCTGCGCATCTTCGCCGTCCTGGCGGTGAGCGCGGATGGTTAATGTTCCGCCATCGCTCATAGACTGAGCGCCGTTGATAACGATGTTCAGCAGAGCCTGTTTGAATAGATCGGAGTCGATTTTTGCGGGTAGAGAGTCAGGGCCGATCTCGGTGACGACCTGCACGCCATGTCGTTCGCAATCGGGACGAGCCACGAATGCAACCTGCTCGACTATATTCCGCAAATCAATCTCGGAGAGCGTAAGCTCGACCGGACGGGTGAAATCAACCAGCGTTTGCACGACACGATCGAGCCGCTGAATTTCGCTGCCGATCACGTCCATGTGGCGTTGCGTGTCGGCGTCGGGCTCCTTGAGTTTATTGCGGAGAATCTCCAAATGCACAACTATGGAGTTGATCGGGTTCTTTACTTCGTGTGCTACTCCGGAAGTCAGCTTTCCGATATTTGCCAGCCGGCGTGAGACTTCGATTTCGTCTTCAATCTTCCGCATCGACTCGCTATCGCGCATGGTGAGCAGCGCGCCAAGTTGCTGTCCGCCTTCTTCGATGAAGTCCAGCGAGACCTGGACCTCGCTGCCGTGATCTCCGCTGATCTCGATCATGTCGACCGGCTCATGAGCGGCGAATGCGCTGAGAACCGCGCGGCCAAGCTGGGTGTGCCGGGAAAAGATTTGCTCGGCGTGGCTGCCCAGCATTTCTGAACGAGGTTTTCCCAGGAAGGTCTCAATCGAGGCGCTGACCAGCACGGCGCGGCCGTCCTGCGTGAACAGCATCAAGCCATCCTGCAGGTTGGCCATGATCTGATCGACATTTTCCTGCAGAGCGGAGAAGACTTCATTGACCGTCCGCATCTGACGACCGATGCGTTCAATTTTGGAGCTCACGTTGCCGTATTCGTCTCGGCGAGTCAGCTCCTGCGGAACTGGAGCAGTGACTTCGCCTGCGGTCATCTGATCGAGCCGACGGGAGATCGCTTCCAGAGGACGCAGTGCGCGGACGGAGAGCCCGGCGGCAAGGATCAAAGAAACCAGAATAGCGACTGCGGAAAATTCGAGTGCATGCGAAAGATACGGCTGCAGTGTGTTTTTCAGGAACACGGTCGACACTCCAACCTGGACGGATCCCCAGGGACGGGAATCGAGGTCGAGTGGAATCTTGTAGACATATGTGTCAATTGGCCCGTAAATGAGTCGAAGCTGGCGCCAGAAATGGGCGTTCTTAAGATCCTCAAGATTCGGACGCGTGGGAACAAGCTTCCCGACTGAATCTGGGTTGCTATGCACCACGGCCCGACCATCCGGGCCAACAACACAGGCATCGCTGATTAGTAAGTTGTATCCGATAAGTGACTCGATCTCACCATTCACACCAGGATCTGTCTGGAGGGTTTCCTCTACCCATTCATTGACCTGCTGAGTATTGGAGGGATCGATGCGCGTACTGTTGATATCGGTCTCCTCGGCAAGTTTCGAGAGGTGCTCGATTTCCCAAGCCGATACCTTTGCATCTCCAAAAGTGTCATTCACGACCTGATGTACGATCTGCGCAACGTAGATGGTCGACAGCGTGACCACAATGGCCACCACCATGAGGGTGATCGCAACTACCAGTTTGGTTCTGAGTCGCATGGATGCTCAGCTTCTCTCCGCCAACTGCGGCGGAAGCGACTTACTGGTTGGCAGCATCGGCCAGGTTGCTGCCGTTCGAGCCGTACTCCTTCAGCTTATTGTGCAGAGTCTTCAGGCTGATTCCCAGAATCTCTGCCGCCCGTGTCTTGTTGTTGTTTGTGCTCGCGAGTGTGCGCAGGATCAACTGCTTTTCCGCTTCTTCAACTGTCGTTCCAACTCCGAGATGAATCGCGTTGGGGTCGAACTCTGCCGCCTTTACCTGAGCAGTACCGAATCCAGGAGGCAAATGGCGCGCCTCGACTAACTTGCCGGTTGCGAGAATCACCGCACGTTCGAGGGTGTTGCGCAGCTCGCGAACATTTCCCGGCCAACTGTATGCCTGGAAAGCTCGCATTACCTCCTCATCAACACCGGCGATTTCGCGTCCGTGCTTTTCGTTCAGATCGTTGACTAATGCCTCTGTGAGTTCCGGCAGATCTTCTTTGTGCTCGCGCAGCGGGGGCATGTGCACGTTGAAGACGTTCAGGCGATAGTAAAGGTCATTGCGGAGCTGTCCGTTTGCCACTGCTTCTTCCGGAACCTTGTTCGTTGCGGCTAGAACGCGGACATTCACTTCTGTTTCCGTCTTGCTGCCGAGGCGGCGCAGCTTGCGATCTTCCAGCACGCGCAGGAGTTTGGCCTGCGTGGCGATCGGCATCTCGCCGATTTCGTCGAGCAGCAGCGTGCCTTCCTCTGCTAATTCGAAACAGCCGGCCCGTCGCTCGAGCGCTCCGGTGAATGCGCCTTTCTCGTGGCCGAAGATTTCACTTTCGATCAGCGTCTCAGGAATCGCCGAACAGTTGATGGCGACGAATGGTTTCGATTTCCGAGGACTCAACTCGTGCAGTGTGCGCGCGACCATCTCTTTTCCCGTGCCGCTTTCGCCGGTGATTAGAACTGAAGCCGTACTCGGTGCGACACGCTCAAGGAGTGCAAAGATCTCCTGCATCTTGCGGGATTTGCCAACCAGGCGTCCGAGTACTCCAGCATCACGCAGCTGTCGCCGCGTGACTTCAAGCTCGCGTTCGGTGTCGCGCTGCCGTGAGGCGTTTTGCAGGATCGCTTTCAGCCGCGTGGGATCGACCGGCTTCTGGATGTAGTCGTAGGCCCCCATCTTCATAGCATCGACGGCGCTGTCGATGGTGCCCTGAGCCGTAAGAACGACTACGGCCATGGCTTCGGGCTGGTCGCCAAGACGCTGCAATAGTTCCATACCGTCCATGCGCGGCATCTTTAGATCGGTGACCACGATGCTCGGCGCCCACGTGATCACCTTGTCGAGAGCTTCGAGGCCGTCGCGGGCGGTTTCCGTTCGGTATCCCCATGCGGAGATCAGTTCGGCGAGACCAGTTCGTGCGTTTTCTTCGTCTTCGACGATGAGGACTTTATCAGGCATAAGTCTGGCTGCTGGCTTCTGGCCACTAGCTTCTGGCCAAAAACCGGTGGCGACATCTGAACTGAGAGTTGCCGCTCCTACTAGGCTATCACTGCACGCACGCACAACTCGTTCTCAGTCCAGTCTCAAGCCCGAAGCCAGCAGCCAGCAGCCAGCAGCCAGCAGCCAGAAGCCAGCAGCCATTAAGATGCAGAACTGCTGCTCGATGGCAATCTGGGCCAAAGGCAGCAGAACAGCTCTGGACTGCATCCCAAGCTGTTGACGTAAATAGCTGCATTTTGGACCGGTAATGCGTCTTTCTAAAACCTTCCTAGTTCTACTACTGTTTGCTATCCCCAGCTTTGGCTTGAAGCTGCGCGAGATCGCTTTGCTCGACGTTCCAGGCCGACCCGGTTTTGAGACATTAGCGTTTGCCAAAGGCTACTTGGTGATTGCCCATAATGGGGCGGGCACGGTGGATATCTTTGATCCGGCGAAGCGCCGGTTCGTGGCGCAGATTTCGGGCATCGTGAGTGCGCGCGGAGTTGCCGTAGATGACGCCGCTGGTCGCGCCTACATCGCCGACGCCGGAACGAACTCCATCGATGTCGTAAACACTAGCAACTGGCATGTAGAAGATCGCATTCAACTCAGCCGCGCTCCTGAAAATCTGCTCCTCGTTCCAGGCACGACGAACATCATCGCGACCAATCCGTACGCGCGTTCGCTCACTCTGGTCAGCCGGCAGATCAATCGCGAAATGCAGATCGTCGATGTTGCGGGTGATCCCGACCTGATGGCCTACGACCCAATTCGGAACGCTGTCTTCGTCACCCTCGAAGATCAGAATCTTGTGGTTGCCTATCCCGTGTCGCTCGAACGCGACGCCAAGCCCATCAAGACCGTTAAGCTGAACGGCTCGCAGCCTACGGGGATCATTTTGGAACCAACCTCACGCACACTTTTCATCGCCGTGCGTTACGCCGTGCTCTCGATTGATGCCGACTCGGGCGCCGAACTCAGCCGGGTGCCTGTGGCAGCCGGAACCGACCGCCTGTGGCTCGATGCAACTGACGGTGTTCTCTACGGCGCTTCCAGTGATGGAACCGTAACAACCATCAAAGTCAAGGGACGCCAGCTCCTCTACGATAGTGAGCTCAAGACCGACGTGAAAGGGCACAGTCTGGCATTTGATCCGGAGCGCAAGCTCATCTACGTTCCGGGCGGCCGTGAAGGCAAATCAAAGATGGTAATCCTGAAGCAGTTCGGGGCGCTGCCAATCACCTCCGACGAAATCAAGACTGCAGCCGTGACGAAATGAGCTCCTGAGCTAGTCGTTGTCATTCCGAGCGAAGCGAGGAATCCCTACTTTTCCCGTGCAGCATGGGTCCAGTAGGGATTCCTCGCTTCGCTCGGAATGATAAGGCGGAAAATCCGTGCGATCGTGGCGGTTTTCCTTAGATCGAGCTCATGTTCGCCAGGAACTCGCTGTTCGAACGCGTCTTGCCGAGCTTGTCGATTAGCAGTTCCATTGCTTCTACCGGCGAGAGCGGGTTGAGAACTTTTCGCAGCACCCAAATCCGTGCCAAATCGTCCTTGGGAATGAGCAATTCTTCTTTACGCGTGCCGGAGCGTTGAATGTCGATGGCCGGGAAGACGCGTTTATCGACTAGTTTGCGGTCGAGGATGATTTCCATGTTCCCCGTGCCTTTGAATTCTTCAAAGATCACGTCGTCCATGCGCGATCCGGTTTCAACCAGAGCCGTGGCGATGATCGTCAACGATCCGCCTTCTTCAATGTTGCGGGCCGCACCGAAGAAGCGCTTCGGACGTTGTAACGCATTCGAATCGACACCACCGGAGAGCACTTTTCCTGATGGTGGCACGATCGTGTTATAAGCGCGTGCCAGGCGCGTAATCGAGTCAAGCAGGATCACGACGTCGCGCTTGTGCTCGACCAGACGCTTCGCCTTCTCGATTACCATTTCCGCGACTTGCACGTGGCGGGCTGCCGGCTCGTCGAAAGTCGACGAGATCACTTCGCCCTTCACTGAGCGCTGCATATCCGTAACTTCTTCCGGACGTTCATCAATGAGCAGCACGATCAGCACGACCTCTGGATGATTCGTTGTAATCG